>CAYQLX010000019.1:0-22087 GCA_964418305.1 uncultured Coriobacteriaceae bacterium
AATCAAGATAGAGAGGCCGTCAATGCAAGCAAAAATCATCCTGGCAAGCGGATCGCCACGCAGGCGCGAGCTTATGGCGCGCGAGGGCTTTGAGTTCGACGTCATCACGAGTAACGCGCAAGAAAGCTACGACCCATCATTGCCTGTGACAAAAATCGCGCAATCGCTGGCCACGCTCAAAGCGCAAGCGGTGGCAGATACCCTCAAGCCAAGCAGGCTCGCAGAAAGCATCATCGTTGGGGCAGATACTGTCGTTGCCCTAGACGGCACCATCTACGGCAAGCCGCAAGATGCAGACGACGCCTGCCGCATGTTGCGCGAGCTATCCGGCAAAACGCACGAGGTGATTACCGGGGTCTGCATCATCTGCAACGGTCAGGTACAGGCCTTTAGCCAAAGCACCAAAGTCCGCTTTAAAGAGCTGGACGATGCTCAAATTAAAGATTACGTAGCAAGCGGCGAGCCCATGGACAAAGCCGGCGCCTACGGCATACAAGGCCTAGGCGGCAAGCTCGTCGACGGTATAGAGGGCGACTTTGACAACGTGGTGGGCCTGCCCATCAAGACGCTGGCCCCCAAGCTGCGTGCACTGCTTGACGCAGATGATTAGCTGCGCTTTATCTTGAGCGCACAAACCAGATAAACCACGGGCACGATGGCAAAGAGCACCCCGTACAAGGCGATGCTAAAGGCCTGTCCGTCTATAGAGACAGAGTACACAGCAAACGCCACGACAATGAGTAGCGCTATGACGGCGGCGATAACGGCAGCGAGCGCCGTCTTGGGGTGCGTTGCCACAAAGACGCCCAAGATGGCAGGCGGAACAATTGCTGCGCCTAGTACAAGCCCGGCCACATAAAAGGCATAGGCATACGAGTACGCAATGTTCTGGTTCAAGAGCTCTTGAATGCTATGCACGCGCATACCGCAGTAGATAGCCAAAACCAACCCGGCCACAAACATGCACACCGATAACCCCATGAGCAGCCTGTGCCCCCAAGTCTTCTCAAAGACCTTGAGGTTCTCGCCCGGGCCTACTCCGTATTCCTCATGCTCTCTCTCGACCTTGCCATAATCGCTCATTGAATCCCTCAGCCTGTTGCAAGGCTCTAGCTCTCTGTGATCGTACTCTCTTTGCACTTGGGGCATTTTACGGCAATCTTGCCCTTGCCGCGCGGCACGCGCATCTCCTGACCGCAATGCGGGCAGGTCAGGTACTTGTAGTTTGCCTCGTCGCGCGTACTGGATTTGGAGCTACCGCTATTTTTCTTGAAGGAGCTAAAGACGCCGCCAGCATCGTTAGCGCCCTTGGAGCTGCCGGAGCCTGCAGACTTCCTCCCGCGCTTTTGCTCGACATTTGCACGCCTTGCCATGTAGCGGTCATTCTCTGCCCTGCGGGCGCTGTGGTTTTTGGAGAAGATCCTAAAGCACGCAACAATAATGAGCGCCGTGCCCGTCAGATTGGCTATGCGGCTCACCGTGTAGAAGAGCGCACCACCCACATGGCCCACCAGGTTGCATATCACAGACGCAATAAGCAGCACGATGATCACCGTGAAGATTGCACGCGTGAGCTCGTCGTAGCCGTAGCGGCCGCGCATGAAATTAGCGCACCATGATTGGAATTTGTTCATCTATCGCTCCGATTTAGCTTTGAGGTTGCGACGCCCGTTTTTACTGCAGGCTCTCGACGTGCTTGACGATATCGCCAACCGTCACCAAGCCCTCGGGCTCGCCAAAGTCGATGCCTTCTTCCTCCTCAAGCTCGCAGACGAGCTCGACCATGTCCAAGGAGTCGATGTCGAGGGAATCGAGCGTGGAATCCTCGGTGACTGTGGAGGGATCGATAGAGAGGTTGTTCTCCAGGATGTTCTTGATAGTGTCGATGACAGCCATGTCTGTCCTTTCGTAAGCTGCGCGCTGCGCGCAGGGGGCAAATGCTATCGCCCAAGTTTACTCGCACGCATGCCGCGCGTCATCGCCTGACGCTGTGCGGATGCCAAGCGGTAATCTGCGCTGCACGTGCGCGCTAGAACTCCTCCCAGGAGCCCTGGGGATAGGTGACCTTGTGGAACACCAAGCCGCACGCAGGGGCATTCTTGCCGGCAGCACGGCGATCGCGAGCATCAAGCACTTGTGCTACCCATTGCGGCTCACGCCTGCCGCAGCCTACCTCGACCAACGTACCCACGATGGTGCGGATCATCGAGTGCAAAAAGGCGTTGCCCACCACGCGGATCACTAGGCAGCGCTCACCCATCTGCTCTTCCTCGAAGAGCTCCACTGCTTTGACCTCGCGCACGGTGTTTTTATCTATGGCGCTTTCTGCTTTGCAGAAGGACTTGAAATCGTGCTCGCCCACTAGGTACTGTGCACCGCGACGCATGGCGTCGACGTCTAGCGGTGTCTTGACCCACCAAGCGTACGGGCGCATAAAGAGCGGCGGCACGCTTCCACACACGATGCGATAGCGATACTCACGCCAATCAACACTAAAGCGCGCAGAGAAATCTGGGGCTGTGGCCTTGGCCACCAAGTGGACGCTGATGTCGTCTGCCGTGAGCGCATTGAGCGATTTGACGAGTGTATAACTCGTCTTGCCTTGCAGTGATGCCGTGGGAACGTCGCAGCTCACATACTGGTCGAGCGCGTGCACGCCCGTGTCTGTCCTACCAGCGCAAACGGTGGCAACCTGCGGCAGGCGAAGAACCGTGGCAAGCGCCGCCTCGAGGCACTCTTGCACCGTACGCACGCCCTCGTCCTTCTGCTTTGCAAAGCCACAGAAGCTCGCGCCGTCATATGCAAGGCCTATCACCAGGCGAGTCGTTTGCACGCTTATGTCCCTTTCTTCTTTGAATCCCGGCAGCTTGAGGCTGCTCGTGGCTTGCACTACACGCTGCAATGCAACACAGCGAGCGTATGGTAGCAGCCCTTCCCCACTGCACGCTAGAGCAAGGCGACGATTGCAACCATAAGCGCGACGCCTGCAACTGCGATGGCGATATCTGCGGCGCGCATCTTGGCAGCCGAGCTGCTCGTCCTTGCGCATGCACCGTAGCAGCGCGCATCCATCGCGCGAGCAAGCATATCCGCATGCCTGAACAGCGCCACAAAGAGCGGCGTGATAGTCGCCGCCCATGCTTTGACGGCAGCTGCGGCTCCAGCACCCTCAAAGAGCGCGCCGCGCGCCATGCGCGCGCGTTTGATGGCAGCAAGCTCGCTTGCAACGGTGGGCACAAACCTCAAGGCCATAGAAATTACCGTGCAGATGTCGTCTACAGGCACGCGCACACGTCGCAGCGGGCTCAAGAAGCCCTGCAACGCCTGCACCACCTGCGTTTGAGAAGTTGTTGCCGTAAGGAGCGCGCAGGCCACTAAGACCAAGGCGATGCGCAACGCAAAGAAACACCCCGTCACAAAGCCGCCAAGCGATGCCTGCCATCCAAAGCACAGTTGAAGCGTCTGCGTGAACCCTAGGCTTGCGGCGCCGCTGTCCCAAGACCCCGCGCCCGCTGGTGCTTGTCCAAAAGAGAAGGTATGCGCGGCCACAGTAAAGAGCAAAAGTACGGCAATCGGAGCAACCCCTGCTGCCATGCATCTCACATCCAGCCTTGCTGCGGCAAACCCCGCAATGACAGCCGCCCATAAGACTCCTAATGCAAGCCAAGAGCCGGCAGCTACGGCGCAAATAGAAAAAGCACAGGCCAAGATAACCTTGACCTGTGCATTCATCTGATGAATCACGCTGGCAGCAGGCACGTATGAGCCAAATGCCAACATCTTGTTCACCTCAAAGCTAAAGCTTAGGCAAAAATACCGTAAGCCTTACTCCTCGTCGGCCTTATCGGCCTCATCAGCGGGAGTGTCCTCTGCGGTCTCCTCAGCAGCCTCTGCAGCCTCAGCCTCGGCCTCTTCTGCGGGCTCCTCAGCCTTAGGCTCTTCCTTTGGCTCTGCAGCCTTAGCCTCGGCCTTGGGGGCCTCGTCCTTGACCTTGGGAACGCAGGGCTCGGTCACGAGCTCGAGGATAACCATGGGGGCGTTGTCGCCCTTGCGGGGCCCAAGCTTCATGATGCGGGTGTAACCGCCGGGACGGTCTGCCCACATGCCCTGTGCGGCCTTCTCAAACAGCTCGCGAACGAGCTCTTTGTCGCCAACCTTGGCGATAGCCAGACGGCGGGAATGAAGGTCACCCTTCTTTGCCCAGGTGATGACACGATCAACGTCGCCGCGGACTTCCTTGGCGCGCTGCTCGATGGTCTTGATACGGTCGTTGGTGAAGAGGTTCACCAACAGGTTCTTCTTAATGGCCTTAGTGTGGCTGGCATCAGTGCCAAGCTTGCGGCCCTTCTTGTAATGCCTCATTGCTTCTCCTACTTACATCTTAAGGCTCAGGTCCATCGACTGAAGCTTGTCCTTGACCTCTTCAATCGATTTGGCACCGAAGTTGCGGATATTGAGCAGATCATTCTCGGAATACTCAACCAGCTGACGCACGGAGTGGATACCGGCGCGCTTCAGGCAGTTGTAAGAGCGGACAGAAAGGTCCAGATCCTCAATCTGCTTTTCGAGCTCTGTGTTCTTGCTGGGGCCCTCGGGGGCGAAGATGCTCGCGACCTCGGAGTCCTCGGCGCTCTCATCCAATGAGAGGAACGCGCTCATGTGCTGGTTGACGATATTTGCAGACTGGCAGACAGCGGATGTCGGGTCGATGGAGCCGTTGGTCTCCACCTCCAAGATCAGCTTGTCGTAGTCAGTGCGCTGAGCGACACGGGTATCGGTGACATCCATGGTGCAACGGCGAACAGGCGAGAACAAAGAATCGACATGGATGATGCCGATAGGATCCTCGGTGCGCTTGTTGCGCTCTGCGGAGACATAGCCGCGACCAACGCCGATGCGCAGAGTCATCTCGAGCTTTGCGCCCTCGGCGAGAGTGGCGATGACATGATCGGGGTTGACGAGCTGGAACTCTGCCGGAACCTCCAGATCAGCGCCAGTCACAGTGCAGGGGCCCTCGGCGGTGAGAGTGGCAGCAGCCTCCTCACCAGTGCCCAGAGCAGAGAAGACAAGTCCCTTGATGTTCAAGACGATGTCAGTCACGTCTTCGACGACACCAGGCGCGGAGGTGAACTCATGCTGAATGCCCTCGATCTTGATCGCGGTGACTGCCGCGCCGTCAAGTGAGGACAGCAGAACACGGCGCATGCTGTTGCCAAGCGTATAGCCGTAGCCACGCTCGAGCGGCTCCATGACAAAGCGCGAAGTGTTAGCGTCAATCTCCTCGACGGTGACCTTGGGCCTCATGAACTCGGTCATATTTTTAAGCCTCCTTGAGACTTGAACGGTTAGAACAGGACTTGCTTACTTGGAGTAGAGCTCGACGATGAGCTGCTCCTGGATGTCGAGATCAATCTGATCACGAGTGGGCAGAGCCAAAACGGAGCCCTGCAGCTTCTCGATGTCGACCTCGAGCCAGCTGGGAACCTCGACACCCTCGTTGGAGATGAGAGCGCTCTTGATAACCAGCAGATCCTTAGCCTTGGGGGCCACGGAGACAAGATCGCCTGCCTTAACGCGGTAAGACGGGATGTCGACGCGCTTGCCGTTGACCTGGATGTGGCCGTGGGTCACGATCTGACGAGCCTCTTTGCGGGTCTTGGCAAAGCCAAGGCGGAAGACGACGCTGTCCAGACGGGACTCGAGGATGCGCATCAGGTTCTCACCGGTGATGCCGGGCATAGCCTTGGCCTTCTTGTAGTAGCCGCGGAACTGCTTCTCCAGCACGCCGTAGATGAACTTGACCTTCTGCTTCTCGCGGAGCTGGAGGCCGTACTCGGACTCTTTACGGCGGCGCTTGGGCTCGCGCTTAGAGGTCTTATTGCTGCTGTAGCCAAGCACAACGGGATCAAGACCCAGCTGGCGGCAGCGCTTAAGAACCGGAGTTCTGTCAATTGCCATGTGTATCGATCCTTTCAGTTAGCAGCGACGGCGCTTGCAGGGGCGGCAGCCGTTGTGCGGGATGGGCGTGCAATCCTGGATGCTTGCGACTTCGAGGCCAGCTGCCTGCAGGGAGCGGACCGCGGTCTCACGGCCGGAGCCGGGACCCTTAACGAAGACGGCAACCTTTTTCATGCCATGCTCCATAGCCATCTTGGCTGCTTGCTCTGCGGCCATCTGAGCTGCAAACGGAGTGGACTTGCGGGAGCCCTTGAAGCCGACGGTACCAGCGGACTGCCAAGAGATGACGTTGCCGCGGGTGTCGGTGATGCTAACGATGGTGTTGTTGAACGTGCTCTTGATGTGAGCCTGTCCAACAGTAACGTTCTTGCGATCCGCACGGCGGACGCGAGTGTTTTGAACCTTCTTCTTTGCCATTTCTCTACCTCACCTAGGCCTTCTTCTTTGCGCCGATTTGCTTGCGCGGACCCTTGCGGGTACGGGCGTTGGTGTGGGTGCGCTGGCCGCGAACGGGCAGGCCCTTGCGATGGCGCAGGCCACGGTAGCAGCCAATCTCCATCAGACGCTTGATGTTTTGCGAGGTCTCACGGCGCAGATCGCCTTCGACGGTGAAGTTAGCGTCGATGTAATCACGCAGTTTGATGGTCTCTTCCTCTGTGAGGTCGCGGACACGGGTGTCCGGGTTGACGCCAGTTGCAGCGCAGATCTTCTTTGCGCTGGTCAGGCCAATGCCATAAATGTAAGTCAGACCAATTTCCACGCGCTTTTCGCGCGGAAGGTCGACACCAAGAATACGAGCCAATGTCGTTCCCTTCCTTTAACCCTGACGCTGCTTATGACGAGGGTTCTCGCAGATTACGTAAACCTTGCCATGACGTCGGATGACCTTGCACTTATCGCACATTCTTTTTACCGAAGGACGTACCTTCATAATTCACATACCTTTCGATGAGTGCTCAACACTTCAAATCTATTTACACGCCGCAGCCGCAGGCGGTTGTTTTCTTACTTGGGGTGCCTTGCCTAGAAAATGAGAGAACTAGGACTACTTGTAGCGGTAGGTGATTCTGCCGCGATCCAAGTCATAGGGAGAGAGCTCCAATGTGACTTTGTCACCGGGAAGAATCTTGATGTAGTGCATGCGCATCTTGCCGGAAATATGAGCCAAAACCTGATGGCCGTTTTCCAGCTCGACCTTGAACATTGCGTTGGGAAGCGGCTCTACGACCGTACCCTCAAGCTCGATTGCGTCTTCTTTTGCCACTGATACTTCTCTCTCTCATTTAGACACACATAGGCAGTCGAATATATTACTGCAATCCGACTGCCCAATGCAAGTGTAATTTTGAGTTTATTCGTTTGTGAGGACGAGCGGTCCATCCGCGGTGATTGCGATGGACTTCTCGAAGTGCGCGGCGTTGGAGCCGTCGTTGGTGACGACGCCCCAGTCGTCGCTGATCACGTGGACGCGATAATCGCCCGCCGTGATCATCGGCTCGATGGCCAGAGTCATGCCCTCGACAAGCTTCATGCCCTTGCCGGGACGCCCGTAGTTGGGGACGTTGGGCGGCTCGTGCATGACGCGGCCCACGCCGTGACCCACGTACTCGCGCAAGACCCCAAAGCCGTGGGACTCTGCCAAAGACTGGATGGCATGGCCGATATCACCCAGCGTGTTGCCGGGGACGGCTTGCTCGATACCAGCCCACATGCAGGCCTCGGTCACCTCGAGCAGCTCGCGGTCACGCGCAGAGATGTTGCCCACTGCAAAGGTGTAGGCGTTATCGCCCACCCAGCCGTCAACGGTTGCGCCCGTGTCAATGGACACGATATCGCCGTCTTTGAGGATGACGTTCTTGCTGGGGATGCCATGGACCACCATGTCGTTAATGGAGATACAGGCAGATCCAGGAAACCCGTACAGCCCCTTGAACGACGGCTTGCCGCCGCCCTCGTGGATCATCGTCTCTATGTAATCGTCAATCTCCCAGGTGGAGATGCCGGGACGAATAATCTCTCCCGCTAGGCGCAAGACCTTAGCAGAGAGGCGATCTGCCTCGCGGAAGGCCGCAATCTCTGCCTTGGTCTTGATGACGGGTTTCTCTGTGTGACGGGCCATTAGAGCTGCACAGCTTCCTTGATGGCGGTAAAGACGTCTGCCGGGTCCTGGTTGCCGTTGACGCTCACGAGGATGCCATTGCCGCGGTAGTAATCGATCAGCGGAGCCGTGGACTTGTCGTAAGCCTCCAGGCGCGTGCGGATGGAATCGGCGTTGTCGTCGGCGCGCTGATAGAGCTCACCGCCGCACTCGGGGCACTTGTCGCCATCATCTGCGGTGCCGATGTAGCTGCAGCCCTTGCACAGGCGGCGCTTGGAAACGCGCTCGATGACGACCTCGTTTTGGACCTCGATGGCAACGGCATAGTCGAGCTTGGTGCCAATCTGGGCCAAGACGCCGTCCAGGCTCACAGCTTGGGCAGAGGTGCGCGGGAAGCCATCCAACAGATAGGATGCTTGGGGATCTGCCTTCAAGAGCTCTTCAACCAGGCCGATGACAACCTCGTCAGGAACGAGCTCGCCTGCGTCCATGTAGCCCTTTGCCTTGACGCCAAGATCGGTGCCTTCTTTGACAGCGGCACGCAGCAGGTCACCGGTGGAGACATGCTTGAAGCCAAAGGCCTCGACGAGCTTTGCGGACTGAGTGCCCTTACCGGCACCCGGTGCACCCAACAAGACGATGTTCATGATGAACTCCTTTAAATAGATAGCGGCCCCGCCCCTCTTACAGGGAGAGGCCGCTATGACCAACGAGCCTGATTCTTACTTGAAGAAGCCGTCGTAGTTATGCATCTTCAGCTGGCTTTCCAGCTTGGTCATGGTATCGAGGGCTACGCCCACCATGATGAGCACCGATGTGCCGCCAAACAGCTGAATCAGATTGTTGCCGCTAAACGAGTACAGGATAGACGGGATGACCGCGACCACAGCCAAGAACAAAGCACCCGGCAAGGTGATGTGGTTGATGACGTCTTTCATGTACTGGACCGTAGCGCCGCCAGGACGGACGCCGGGGATGAACCCGCCGTTGTTCTTGAGGTTATCTGCCGTCTCTTCCGGGTGATACATCATGGACGTGTAGAAGTACGCGAAGAACACGATGAGCACGACGGTCAAAATCCAGTTGCCAGCGCCTGCCGAGCAGAAGTTGGCAAAGGCCGACAACCAACCTGCGTCAGAGAAGAACGCAGAGAGCTGAGCGGGGACGTACAAAATCGCCGAGGCGAAGATGATGGGGATAACGCCCGAGCCGTTGACCTTGAAGGGCAGGTAGGTGGACTGGCCACCCATGACCCTGCGGCCGACCACGCGCTTGGAGTAAGACACGGGGATGCGGCGCTGGCCACGCTCGATAAAGACGATGGCCGGAATCACGAGCAGGATGACCAAGATCACCACGACCGTCAAAACGACGCCCTGCATCGCATCCGAGGAGTTTTGCACGGAGTCAAGCAGTGCGCTTGGGAGACGCGCCACGATGCTGGCAAAGATGATCAAAGACATGCCGTTGCCGATGCCACGCTGCGTGATAAGCTCGCCCATCCACATGATGAACGCGGTACCAGAAACCAAAGTGACGACGATGATGACGCTGGTGAGCCAGACGGGCATGCCGGAGTTGGCAAAGGAGATGCCAAACTGCGCGCTTTGGAACAGCACGAGGTAACCCACGGCGTTGATGAAGCCCAAAATCAACGTCAAATAGCGAGTGATTCTGGTGATCTTGCGCTGACCGGTCTCTCCCTCCTTAGCCCAACGGGTAAGTGCAGGGATGACGCCCTGCATCAGCTGCATGATGATGGATGCAGTGATGTAGGGCATGATGCCTAAAGAGAAGACAGAGAAGTACTCGAGCGCGCCACCAGAAAACAAATTGAGCATGAGCAGCGCAGCACCTGCGCTGTCTGTTGAGCCCTTGAAGCTGTCAACCAGCTCGGCGAACGGGATGCCAGGCACGGGGATGAAGCATCCCACGCGATACAAGGCGATAATCGCCAAGGTGAAGAAAATCTTCTTGCGAAGATCTTTCACCTTCATTGCATTTGCGAGCGCTTTAAGCACGTTACTCGACCTTTCCTCCAGCGGCCTCAATCTTGGCCTTTGCAGAAGCGGAAACCTTGTCGACCTTAACGGTCACGGCCTTGGTGATGTCGCCGTCGCCCAAAACCTTAACGAGGGCATCTGCGTGCTTGATAATGCCCTTAGCAACCAGGGACTCGTGATCGACAACCTCTCCGGCCTCGTACTTGTCCTCGATGCGAGAGACGTTGACGGGCAGGTACTCCTTGCGGTTGATGTTGCGGAAACCAGGGAGCTTAGGAAGACGCATCGCCAGAGGAGTCTGGCCGCCCTCAAAACCCGGGCCCTTGGTGCCGCCGGCGCGGGATGCCTGGCCGTTGGAACCACGACCGGACTTTCCGCCGTAGCCAGAGCCATGGCCGCGGCCAACGCGCTTGTTGGAGTGAGTGGAGCCGGGAGCCGGCTTCAAGTCATGCAGGTTCATGTGATTCTCCTTTGAATCGCTAGCACTTGCGCTTTGCGCAGGTGTGCCGGCAGCTCGCCGCCGGCAGACTTCCTAATCGGGCCGCGCTTTTGAAGAGCGGCCCGACTTGTAACCAATTTAGATGTTCTCGACCTTGATGAGGTGCTTGACCTTGAAGATCATGCCTCGGATGCAGTCGTTATCCACGTGATCGCGGGTCTTGCCAATGCGACCCAGGCCCAGAGCCTTAAGGGTGGCCAGCTGGTCTTTCTTGTAGCCGATGGACGACTTGACCTGCGTGACGCGAAGAGTCTTCTTATCTGCCATTACTGAACCTTCTTTCCGTAGATCTGGCCGAGGTTCATACCGCGCTTAGCAGCAACTTCCTCAGGGGAGGAGAGATCTGCCAGGCCGGCAGCTGCTGCCTTGACGGAGTTCATCGCGTTGTCGGTACCCAAGGACTTGGACATGACGTCCTTGATGCCTGCGAGCTCGAACAGAGCGCGCACAGGGCCGCCTGCGATGATACCGGTACCGGCGACAGCCGGCTTAATGAGGACGCGACCAGCGCCATACTCACCGATGACCTCATGCGGGATGGTGCCTGCCTCGGTCACGGGAACCTTGAACATGTTCTTCTTGGCATCCTCCACGGCCTTAGAGATTGCCATGGGGACCTCGGCGGACTTGCCCATGCCGATGCCGACCTTGCCCTTGCGGTCACCCACGACCACCAGAGCGCTCAGGCTCAGGCGACGGCCGCCCTTGACGGTCTTGGAAACGCGGTTGATGGAGACAACCTGCTCTTCCAGCTCGGGGACCTGGGGGTTGGCCTGTTTGTTGGACCTGTTGTTAGACCTTTGTGCCATGAATTCCACTCCCCTTTCTAGAACTTGAGACCGGCCTCGCGGGCAGCGTCCGCGAGAGACTTGATACGGCCATGATAGAGACGGCCACCGCGGTCAAACACGATGGTGTCGATGCCTGCGGCCAAGGCGCGCTCTGCGACGAGCTTGCCCACGACTGCAGCGCCTTCGATGTTGCCGCCGTTTTTGCCGGTGGCCTTGAACTCAGCGTCCAGAGAAGACGCGCTGACCAGGGTGTGGCCGGCGATGTCATCGATGACCTGAGCGTAGATGTTGGTGTTAGAGCGGGTCACGCGGAGGCGAGGACGCTCAGGGGTACCGGAGATCTTGCCGCGGACGCGACGCACGCGACGGGCGAGACCCTCCTTCTTAAGCTTCTGCTTATCCATTGTTTCTTACACTCCTTGAAATCAGCCCGGTTAGCTAACCGGCGAAAACTACTTGGCAGTCTTGCCTTCCTTGCGGCGGATATGCTCGCCCTGATAGCGAATGCCCTTGCCCTTGTAAGGCTCGGGTTTACGCCACTTGCGGATGTCAGCTGCAACCTGGCCGACCTGCTGCTTGTCGATGCCAGAGACAACGATCTTTGCTTGGTCGGGGCACTCGAAGGTGATGCCTGCGGGTGTCTTGACGTTCACGGGGTGGGAGTAACCAAGGTTGAGCTCCAGGTGGTCACCCTTGACTGCGGCACGGTAGCCGACGCCAACAAGCTCAAGCGTCTTGGAGTAGCCCTCGGTCACGCCGATGACCATGTTGTTGATGAGAGTGCGGACAAGACCGTGCTGTGCGCGGCTGTAGCGCTCATCGTCGGGGCGGGAGACGACGATGGAGCCGTCCTCTGCCTTCTCGATGGTGAGCTTGTCGTAGAAGGACTGAGTCAGTGTGCCCTTGGGGCCTTTAACGGTGACCTCAGTGCCGTTGATTGTAACCTCGACTCCGGCCGGAACGGAGACGGGCAGTTTACCGATACGAGACATGTAACTTGCTCCTTTCCGTTAACCGATTACCAGACGTATGCCATGACCTCGCCGCCGACGCCAGCAATGCGCGCGTCGCGGTCTGTCATGACACCCTTGGAGGTGGATATGATTGCGGTACCCAGGCCGCCGAGCACGCGAGGCAGCTCGTCCTTGCCTGCGTAGATGCGCAGACCAGGCTTGGAGACGCGGCGGATGCCCTTGATGACCTTGGATTTCTTCTCACCGTACTTAAGAGTGACGGTCAACTCGTTTTGAGGCGACTTCTCTGTTACCTCATACTCGGCGATATAGCCCTCCTCTTTGAGGATGCGGGCGATCTCTACGAGCTTCTTAGAAGACGGCATAGATGTCGTCTCGTGGTTCGCAGTGTTTGCGTTACGGATGCGCGTAAGCATATCTGCGATGGGATCGGTGACGCTCATTGATTCCTCCTATGGTTCGTTGATGACTGCTGATGAGCGGTTCGTGATCACCCTTAGCGATCACGCCTTCTCAGGGCAGCCCGGCATGACGCTGGGCCTAAGCTTGGTGGCAGATCCTACCAGCTGGCTTTGCGGACACCGGGGAGCTCGCCTTTGAGGGCCATCTCACGAAGACAAACACGGCACAGACCGAACTTGCGGTAGACCGAGTGGGGTCGGCCGCAACGGTTGCAGCGGGTGTAGCTGCGTGTGCTGTACTTGGGCTCGCGCTTAGCCTTGGCGATCATCGATTTCTTTGCCAATGCAATGCCTCCTAAATTACACACATAACGGGACAATTATCCATTATCTCATAAAACGCAAAGGAATCCACCGAGAATTTCCCGGTGGATTCCAAGTGCAACAGCTATGTTGTTAACGCGCTTTTACTTCTTGAAGGGGAAGCCAAAGGCGTCGAGCAAGGCCTTGCCATGCTCGTTGGTGGTGGCGGTGGTCACGAAGGTGATATCCATACCACGGGTCTTGTCGACCTTGTCGTAATCAATCTCAGGGAAGATGAGCTGCTCGGTGACGCCCATGGAGTAGTTGCCGTTGCCATCAAACGACGTGGCGGACAGGCCGCGGAAGTCGCGGATGCGGGGGATAGCGCAAGCCAGCAGACGATCGAGGAACTCGTACATACGAGCACCGCGCAGCGTGACCTTGCAGCCGATGGGCATGCCGGCACGCAGCTTGAAGGCTGCAATGGACTTGCGGGCGCGGCAGATCATAGGCTGCTGGCCGGTGATGATGCGGATGTCGTTGACAGCGGCGTCGATAGCCTTGCTGTCTGTTGCAGCCTCACCAACACCCATGTTGACGACGATCTTCTCCAGCTTGGGGACGCAGTGGACGTTATCGATGCCCAGCTGCTCCTTGAGGGCGGGAGCAATCTCATTCTTGTACTTCTCTTGAAGACGAGGTGCCATGTTGTTCTCCTTACCGAGATTTAAGGCGGGGTTTCCAACCTCGCCCCCCTTGGCCTGGCGGGCCTTGGGGCCTTTACGTGCAGATTCGCGTGCTACGCAATGGAGCACGCGAATCCAAAATTATAGGCTACAGGACTTGATTAGTCGATAGCCTTGCCGCACTTCTTGCAGACGCGAACCTTCTTGCCGGAGGTGCGATCCACAGAGACGCGCGTGGCGATACCGCAGCTGGGGCAAACGAGCTGGACGTTGGAGACGTCGATCTTTGCCTCAACGCGCTCGATGCCACCGTTGGGGTTGGCCTGGGAGGGCTTGCAGTGCTTGGTTGCAATAGCAACGCCTGCGACCTTGACCTTGCCCTCGCGCGGGAAAGCTGCGATGACCTCGGCCTCGGTGCCCTTGTCCTTGCCAGCGATGACCTTAACTTTGTCGCCGGTCTTGATATTCATAGACATCTTCCGTCCTCCTTACAGCGTCTCGGGAGCGAGGGAGACGATCTTCATGAACTTCTTGTCGCGGAGCTCGCGAGCGACAGGCCCAAAGATACGGGTGCCGCGGGGAGAACCGTCGGTGTTGATCAGAACAGCGGCGTTCTGGTCGAACTTGATGTAGGAGCCGTCCTTGCGGCGGACTTCCTTTTTCACGCGGACGATGACGCAACGAACGACATCGCCCTTCTTGACCTGGCCGTTGGGTGAGGCCTCCTTGACGCTGCAGACGATAGTATCGCCCAAGCCAGCGTAGCGGCGCTTGGAGCCACCCAGAACCTTGATGCACTGAACCTTGCGAGCACCAGAGTTATCGGCGACGGCCAGCATGCTTTGCATCTGAATCATCGATACATTCCTTTCTGGTTACGAGGTTTACTTGGCCTTCTCGACAATCTCGATAAGGCGCCAGCGCTTCATCTTGGACAGAGGACGGGTCTCCTGGATGCGGACGGTATCGCCCACACCGGCGAGATTCTCCTCGTCATGTGCATGGAACTTCTTCGTGGTGGTCATCATCTTCTTGTAGACGCGATGGGGCTTGCGCTCCTTGACCTGCACGACGATGGTCTTGTCATTGACCGCAGAGACGACAACGCCCTGGCGGACCTTACGACGACCGCGCTCTTCGCTCATCGTGTACTCCTAACTTTAAGCGTTGATCTCACGAGCACGCTGCTCGGTGAGAATACGGGCAATATCTTTCTTCACGGTCTTGAGACGAGCCGTGTTGTCCAGCTGGCTGGTGGCCATCTGGAAGCGAAGGTTGAAGAGCTCGGAACGAGCTTCCTCCAACTTGACGTTCAGGTCAGCAGTGCTGAGCTCACGCAGTTCAGACGCCTTCATTCTTTACTCACCGTCCTTCTCAGACTCGCGGAAAACCATCTTGCACTTGATAGGCAGCTTCTGGATGGCCAGACGCATTGCCTCACGTGCGACTTCCTCGGACACGCCGTCGATCTCAAACATGATGCGACCGGGCTTGACCACTGCAACCCATTCCTCGGGGTTGCCCTTACCAGAACCCATGCGGGTTTCTGCGGGCTTCTTGGTGATGGGCTTGTCAGGGAAGATGTTGATGTACACACGACCGCCACGCTTCATGTAACGGGTCATGGCAATACGAGCAGCCTCGATCTGACGGTTGGTGATCCAGTGGGCCTCGAGAGCCTGGATGCCGCAGAAGCCCAAGTTAAGCTTCGTGCCACCCTTGGCCTTGCCCTTCATGGAACCACGCTGCACCTTGCGGTGCTTGACACGCTTAGGCATCAACATAGTTTAGTTCCTCCCCTCGCGACGACCGCGGCCACGGCGCTGGTTGGAGACACCCTCGAGTGCGGGGTTAGCAGGCTTCTGGCCGGGAAGGACCTCGCCGTAGTAGACCCACACCTTGATACCGCAGGAACCCATGGTGGTGTGTGCGGTAGCGGTGCCGTAATCGATCTGGGCACGCAGAGTGTGCAGGGGCACACGGCCCTCGCGGTACCACTCGCGGCGGCTCATCTCGGAGCCACCCAGACGACCAGTGCACTGGATACGGATGCCCTTGGCGCCGGACTTGCGTGCGGACTGGACAGCCTTGCGCATCGCACGACGGAAGGCAACACGGCCCTCAAGCTGATCGGCGATGGACTGGGCAATCAGGCGAGCGTCGAGCTCGGGGCGCTTGACCTCGATGACCTCGACGGCAACCTTGCCGCCGGCGATGGCCTCGAGCTCCTTGCGCAGAGCATCAACCTCTGCACCCTTCTTGCCAATGACGATGCCGGGGCGGGCGGTGGTCAGGATGACCTTGACCTTGTCGCCAGCGCGCTCGATTTCGCACTTGGAGAGTGCGGCACCGGCGAGCTTCTTTTCTACGTAGTTGCGCAGCTCGATGTCGTTTGCCAGGGTAGCTGCGTAGTTTTTGTCAGCGTACCAACGGCTGCGCCAGTTCTCGGTAATACCGAGGCGGAAACCGGTAGGCAGAACTTTCTGGCCCATGCTTTACGCCTCCTTCGGTGCGACGATGACGGTGATATGGCTCGTGCGCTTGCGGATCTTGCTTGCAGCACCCTTAGCGCGCGGGCGGAAACGCTTCATGGTAGGACCCTCGTCCACGTAGGCAGCCTTGATAACGAGGCTTTCCGGGCGAAGACCAAAGCGGTCCTGAGCGTTTGCGGCAGCGGAGTTGACGACCTTTGCGACGACCTCGGAGATGGCGCGCTCGTTGAACGCAAGAATCTCCTGGGCGGCGATGACGTCTTTACCGCGAACCTGATCGACTACGATGCGAGCCTTACGGGGAGAGACGCGCACGTACTTAGCAGTTGCTTTTGCTTCCATTGTGCTCTCCTCTCCTATTTAGTCTTGTGGCCCTTGAAGGTGCGGGTGGGGGCGAACTCGCCCAGCTTGTGCCCGACCATGGACTCGGTGATGTAGACGGGAACATGACGGCGACCGTCATGAACAGCGATGGTGTGGCCCACCATCTCGGGGAAGATCGTGGAAGAACGGCTCCAGGTCTTGATGACGTTCTTCTCGCCTGCCTCGTTCATCTTGGTGATGCGCTCGAGGAGGCGGGGCTCCACGAAGGGGCCCTTTTTGAGACTACGGCTCATGTGTGTTTCCTCCTTCGATTACTTCTTACGGCGGCGGATGATCAGACGCTGGCTGTACTTCTTCTTGTTACGAGTGCGATGACCCTTAGTAGGAACACCCCACGGAGTAACGGGATGACGACCAGCGGACTTGTTCTTGCCCTCGCCACCACCATGAGGATGGTCGACAGGGTTCATGACAGTACCGCGGACGGTAGGACGAACGCCCATCCAGCGCTTGCGGCCTGCCTTGCCGATGGTGATGTTGGCGTGATCGGCGTTGCCGACCTCACCCACGGTGGCGCGGCAGGTAAGCAGCACGCGGCGCATCTCAGAAGAAGGCATACGCAGGATGGCGTACTTGCCCTCCTTGCCCATGAGCTGGATGCTCGTGCCAGCAGAACGTGCCATGGCGGCACCCTTGCCGGGCTGGAACTCGACCGCGTGAATCAAAGTACCGACGGGGATGTTTGCCAGGGGCAAAGCATTGCCGGGCTTGATATCTGCATCCGGGCCAGACTCGACCGTATCGCCGACCTTGAGGCCCTTGGGATGAAGGATGTAGGCCTTAGCGCCATCCACGTAGTGCAAAAGAGCAATACGTGCAGAGCGGTTGGGATCGTACTCGATGGTAGCGACCTTGGCGGGCACGCCGTCTTTGGTGCGCTTGAAGTCGATCTTGCGGTAACGGCGCTTGTTGCCGCCACCCTGATGACGGACCGTGATGCGGCCCTTGTTGTTGCGGCCGGCCTTCTTAGGCAGCGGCTCGAGAAGGGACTTCTCCGGTTTATCGGTCGTGATCTCTGCGAAATCAGACACAGTCTGATGACGACGACCGGGAGAAGTCGGCTTGAACTTCTTGACTCCCATTGATTCTCCTTTCGTCCGTTTGCCAGCACACCGTCTGGGATTGGAGGTTGGTGCTGCCTCCGACGGCCCTGACCCCGGACTACCACGGCTCCGAGCGTCTCCATAACAGAGAAGACGAAGCCAGCTAAACCCCCGCTGCACCGCGGGGGTTATAAACTAGTTTTAGGCCTGGTTGGCAAAGAGCTCGATGCTGTCGCCCTCTGCAACGGTGACGATGGCCTTCTTCCAAGCCTTGGTGTAGCCAGGAACCTGGCGAACGCGCTTGGGCTTGGGCTTGACGTTGGAGGTGTTAACCTTGACGACCTTCACGTTGAAGATCTCTTCGATCGCTGCTGCAATCTCAATCTTGGAGGCGGACTTAGCCACCTCGAAGGTGTAGCGGTTAAGCTCCTGCATGTCGAAAGAGCGCTCAGAGATGATCGGACGGATGATGATTTCACGTGCGTTCATTATGCGAGCACCTCCTCGAGGTAATCGAATGCAGCCTTGGTCATGACCAGGTTGGCGTTGTCCAGCAAGTCGTAGCAGTTGGACTCGGTTGCGCCAATGATCAGGACGTTTTCCAGGTTGCGGAAGGACAGGAAGGACACAAAGTCATCATCGTCGACGATGACGGTGGTGCGGCCCTTGATGCCCAAAGCCTCCAAGGAAGCCTTGGCTGCCTTGGTAGAGGGCTTCTCGAAAGCGAAGTCGTTGACGACGGTGAGCTCACCGTCGGCGAGCTTGGCGGACAGCGCAGAGCGCATAGCCAGCTTGACGACCTTGTTGTTCACGCGATAGGCGTAAGAACGAGTGTGAGGCCCAAAGACTGCGCCGCCACCCCTGAAGTGAGGAGCGCGGATCGTGCCCTGGCGTGCATTGCCAGTGCCCTTCTGACGGAACGGCTTGCGGCCACCGCCAGAAACCTTGCCGCGAGTCTTGGTGTTTGCAGTGCCCTGACGCAGTGCTGCCATCTGGGACTTGACGACTTCGTGCATGACGTAGACGTTGGGCTCGATGCCGAAGATAACGTCGTTGCCGGAAACGGTCTCGACGTCCTTGCCTGCGGGATCGATGATCTTGATATCTGCCATCTTTATCTCCTCCCTTAGGCCATACGAACTTGGACGAGAGCGCCCTTGCCACCAGGCACGGCACCCTTAACGAGAATGAGGTTCTGCTCTGCGTCTACGCGGACAACCGAGAGGTTTCTAACCGTGACGCGATCGCAGCCCATGTGACCAGCCATGCGCATGCCCTTCAAAACACGGGCGGGGTAGGCGCACATGCCGATGGAACCGGGAGCGCGGTGGAAGTGAGAACCATGACCACCAGGGCCGCCGGCAAAATGATGGCGCTTGGTAACGCCAGCGAAGCCCTTGCCCTTGGAGACGCCGATGACGTCTACCTTGGCGGTATCTGCAAAGGACTCCACGGTGATGACCTCGCCGCAGGAATGCTGAGAGGCATCCTCGACGCGGACCTCGCGCAGATAGCGCATAGGAGTGATGCCGGCTTTGTCGAAGTGGCCCTTCATGGGCTTGTTGACGCGGCTCTCCTTGATGTCACCAAAACCGAGCTGTACGGCCTCATAGCCGTCGGTTTGGGTGGTCTTGACCTGTGCGATGACACAGGGGCCAGCTTGGATGACGGTCACGGGGACGATGTTATCGTCTTCTCCCCAGACCTGGGTCATACCCAGCTTGCGGCCAAGAATTGTGTTGACCATTTTCAACCTTACTAATCAGGCGATCATGCAGAGGAAGCATTTGCTTCTTGTAGTGGATCGCAGCCTTAGCTCTCCCCTTTGCACTCAAGATGCTCCGGGGCGCTGTTACCTTTGCCGCGTGCCCGTTTGGCGTGAGAGGCTTGAGGGCGCACGACACACTACTCCTGTGACAGAGCAGCCTGTCTAGAATACAGGGTCGAAACCCGCTTGTGAACCCCCTTTTTATAAAAACACGCCCCCGGGCGTATCTTTTTTTTGCTGGGTTGAGACGCAGCAAAACAAAGCCGCTGCAGCCTTGAGGGCCACAGCGGCTTGCAAGCTTTTGTGCGCGCTTATTGCTTAAGACTGCGCTGGTTGCTAGACCCAGTCGCGCCTGATCTGCTCCCACTTAGCGTCGCGACCGGCGACCACCAGGGCGATGCCATCTTCGTCCAAACCGCGAAAGCGCGTCTGCGCCGCTAGGTAATCGGCGACGCTCGTGAACTCTTTGGGGTTGCGGTTGAGCGTGAACGTGCCGCCGGGAATGCCGCTCACCTGCTCGCCTTCATACTCCGCCAAGTACCACAGGCCGCAATCGACCACTTGCTTGGCAACATCGACGGTGCTGTCCACCGGGCAGCCCCAGCCGGTGGGGCACGGAGCGATAACGTGGATGAACTTGGTCCCGCGGATGCTCGCCGCCTTTTCCACCTTGCGGATAAAGTCGTTGAGGTAACCCACGCTGGCTGTTGCGGCATAGGGGATGCCGTGCGCAGCGATTACCTCGAAGAGGTTCTTCTTCTGCGTGAGGCACCCCGGCGCATTATGGCCGGCCGGCGTTGTCGTGGTGCGGGCACCGTAAGGTGTAAGGCCACTCTTCTGGATGCCCGTGTTCATGTAGGCTTCGTTGTCGTAGCAGATGTAGAGGATGTCGTCGTTGCGATCGATGGCGCCACTTAGGGCCTGGATGCCTATGTCTGCTGTGCCGCCGTCACCTGCAAAGCCCACCACCGGATAATCGGCCGGGTCTTTACCTTGCGCTTTGAGACCGGCGCGTATGCCCGAGCACACAGCCGCCGTGGCCGCAAAAGGCGTGATCATGGCATTGTTAGCAAAGCACAGCTGGGGGAAGTTAAACCCAACGGCGCTCATGCAGCCAGCAGGCAATGCGCACACCGTGTTGGGGCCTAAGACCTTGAGGGCTTGGCGCACGGCAAGACTGCCGCCGCAACCGGCGCAGGCCTTGTGCCCGTAGAAGAGCTCGTTGTCGCTGATGTTCTTAGCGTTGATAGCCATACTTAACGCTCCTCTCCCTCATCGATACCGAGGAAGCTCACGCGCTCCCCTATTTGGCCGCCTTGAGCGATACCCTGCAGGCGCGTGTAGACGACTTCTATCTGTTGCAACGAGATATCATCGCCACCCAAGCCGCCGACGATGTTGATTGCGGGTACTGCAACGCCCTGTTGCTGCAGTGCGGAGCACACATTGGTAAACACGGTGCCCTCTGCACCAAACGATATGTCCTTTTCCAAGACGGCGATGGCCTTGGCGTTGCCGCATGCGGCGGCGATTTGACGTGCGGGGAACGGGCGCATGTAGCGAATCTTAAGCAAGCCCGCTTTGACGCCCTGCTCGCGCAAGGCTGTCACAGCGGCGCGTGCCAGACCGGCAACAGAGCCGAGCGTCACCAAGATGACCTCTGCATCGTCGCAATGCAGCGCTTCAATCATGCCGGGGTACTTGCGACCCATGACGTGAGCAAAGCGCTCCTCGACCTCATCAATTACGGCCGCCGCGCCCTCCATGTCCTTGTGGGCATAGAACTTGTAGTAGCGGTTGTACTCGGGGCCCGCGGTATAACCCAGGTTCTTGGGCGCATCAAAGTCAAAGCAGTTGCTCGTCTGCAGCGCAGGCAAAAACTCATCTGCCTGCTCCTGCGTGGGCAGCTCGACGCTCTCGTAGGTGTGCGTGAGCGCAAAGCCGTCCAGGTTGACCATAAACGGCGTCATAACGCGCGGGTCCTCTGCCACGGCATAGGCCATGAGGGCCAAGTCGAGCGCCTCTTGATTATCTTCGGCATAAGCTTGAATCCAGCCATGATCGAGCAGCGCCAGAGAGTCACGCTGATCGCCGTAGATGTTCCACGGCAAGGCAGTGGCGCGGTTGGCGTTCATCATGACGATGGGAAACCTGCCACCAGCCGCATACGTAAGTACCTCGGCCATGTAAAGCAGGCCCTGGCTGCTCGTTGCCGTGAAGGTGCGCACGCCCGTGGCACTCGCGCCCATGGCCGCGCTCAAGGCGCTGTGCTCGGATTCAACGTGCAGATACTGCGCATCAAGCGAGCCGTCCTCGACCATCTCGCTCAAGCGCTCCACCACCACGGTCTGTGGAGTGATGGGATATGCACTGATCACCTGCGGCTTGGCAAGGCGTACGCCCTCGGCCAGAGCCTCGTCACCAGAGAGAAATCGCTTCATCTAGCGATCGCCTCCTTCCATCACCATGGCAATGGCGCCGCTTTTGCACGCCTTGGCGCAGATGCCGCAGCCTTTGCAGAAGTCATAATCGATGGCCACGCCCTTGGGCTCGGTTTTGAAGATGGTGCCATCCGGGCATTGCATGTAGCAGAGCAGGCAGCCCGTGCACGCCTGCGCGTCGATGACCGGGCGCTTGATGCGCCAGCCAGCGTTCTTGCTCACCAAGTGGCCTGCCTCCCAGCAGGT
>CAYQLX010000020.1:0-15720 GCA_964418305.1 uncultured Coriobacteriaceae bacterium
CGCTTAAACTCAACGATGGCTATGTGTGGTCTGATGGCACCAGCACCGCTGTGAAGGACGTGACGTGGACCATCAAAGAGAAGTCGACACCTACGCCGACTCCTACGCCAACCCCGACTCCTACGCCCACTCCCACCCCGACGCCTACTCCCACTCCGGACCCGGATCCCGAGCCGGAGCCTACGCCTGAGACCGTTACCGCGGCGGAGCCTGTGGGCTATGCTGGCTTGGTTGCCAATGGCACCGAGCAGACGGGTGTTAAGGCTGCCGATGGCTATGTCCTTGGTGGCGACTACAAGGCAACCAAGGCCGGTACCTATACGGCAACGGTTGCGTTGGCCGACGGCTACGAGTGGGCAGACGGCACCACGGACGCCAAGACCGTCAAGTGGACGTTGCAAAGCCCCGCGGATGAGCTCGTCTACAACGGCTCCAAGCAGATTGGCGTTGCAAAGGATGCGGGCTATACCATCTACGGCAACTACATTGCTGTGAATGCTGGTTACTACACCGCCACGCTCGTTTTGAACGACGGCTACGTTTGGGCTGATGGCTCCACCGCCAAGGCTATGAACGTCGAGTGGGCTATCGCCAAGGCAGACAACCCCGTGGTGGTCAAGAAAGCCACCAAGACGATCAAGTACGACAAGGTCAAGGCTAAGAACGCCACCGTCAAGCCTGTTACCGTTAAGGGCCTGGTAGAGGGCACAGTGGCGAGCTTTGCCAAGGTCAAGAAGAACTCTGACGCCAAGGCCTACAAGGCCCTGACGGTCAACAAGACCACGGGCAAGGTCACGGTCAAGAAGGGCACCAAGAAGGGCACCTACAAGCTGCGCTACAAGGTGACCGTGCCCGGCACTGCCAACTACAACAGCTTCTCCAAGACCATCACTATTAAGGTCAAGGTCAAGTAAGAGAGCTGCAAACCGGCCTATAGGCTAGTGCGGCAAAGCTACTGCGGGCCCTGCGCGATAAGCGCGGGGCCCGCTTGCGTTGAGGCCAACTTGGCAGGACCGCAGGTGAAATACGTAGTGGCTGAATTTATTCAGCCACACGCTGCAAGACGCGTAAACACTACGATAAACGCACCGTGGGGTCGAATGAAATTCCTGCGTATCCGCGCAGAGCGAGCGCTGCTAGCAGCTGCCTTTGCGCCCCCTCTGTAACCTCATCGTCATCGGCATGCATGCCAAGTGCCACGTTGGGGGCGTAAACTCGTTTATCAGCATCGCCGCTGGCAGCTCATATGCTGCAAGCCGCAATAGACGAGGGGAGGCGGTGCGTGCGGATCATCAAGTACATGCTGCAGCACAAGGCCGCCCTTGTAGCCGTCTTTGTGCTCTTGCTCGGGCAGGCGGCATGCGAGCTATCGCTTCCTAATTGCACGGCTAGCATCGTCGATAACGTCGTCGCGATGGCTCAAGACGGCACCACAGATCAAGCAATGGCTAGTCTGCAGCAGCTCGGCATCAAGATGCTGCTTTTCTCTGTGGGGATGATGGCCTGCACTATCCTCGTCGCTTTTATCTCGGGGCGCACCAGCGCCAAAATCGCTCGTGATCTGCGCAGCCAGATGTTTGAGCGCGTGCTTTCGTACTCCCAGGCAGAGGTCGAGCGCTTTAGCACGGCCAGTCTTGTCACGCGTGGCACCAACGACGTACAGCTCGTGCAGATGACGAGCAATATGCTGCAACGCATGGTGTTCTACTCGCCTGTTTTGGCCATCGGCGGCATTGTCATGGTGGCGCGCACCAACCTCCAGATGTGGTGGATCATCGCTGTGAGCGTTCTTGCTGTGCTCGTGCTTATATCGGTGCTCTTTGCTTTTACCATGCCCAAGTTCAAGATCATGCAAACGCTGGTTGACCGCCTCAACCAAGTCTCGCGCGAGATTTTGACCGGCCTTCCTGTGATTAGGGCTTTCAACCGTGAGCAGCACGAGGAAGACCGCTTTGCCGCGGCAAACCGCAGCCTCTACAAGACGCAGCTCTTTACCAACCGCGCTATGACCTTCATGATGCCGGCGATGATGCTCGTCATGAACCTGACCTCGGCGCTGGTTGTGTGGGTTGGCGCCGGTTACGTTAACGACGGCGGTATGGGCACGGGCGATCTTATCGCCTTTATCACCTACACCATGGTCGTTGTGATGGGCTTTTTGTCCATTGGCATGCTGGCCATGATGCTGCCGCGCGCCAATGTGGCGGCAAGCCGCATCGACGAGGTTCTGAGCATCAAGCCCGGTATTAATGACCCGCAGGTCAATCGCGACGCAGAGCTACTGCAGCAGCAAGAGGATGGCGTGCAGATTGAGTTCGATGACGTCACCTTCAAATACAGCGCGGATGCAGATCCTGTCTTGAGCCACGTGAGCTTTACTGTTCCTGCAGGCAGCACCTGCGCCATCGTGGGTGCCACAGGCTGCGGCAAGTCTACTTTGCTGCAGCTTATCGAGCGCTTCTACGACGTGACAGATGGCCGCGTGTTCGTGGGCGGCATCGACGTGCGCGAGCTGTCGCAAAAGACGCTTCGCAGTACGCTGGGTTTTGCCCAGCAAAGCCCCTATCTTTTTAGTGGCACAGTTGCGTCCAATGTCTCCTACTCCAACAGTGATATGCCGGCCAACCAAGTGCGCACGGCGCTCGAGGTGGCGCAAGCGGCAGGCTTCGTGGACGAGCGACCGGGCGGCGTGGAGTCTCCCATCGCGCAGGGCGGCACCAATGTATCCGGCGGGCAGCGCCAGCGTTTGGCCATCGCCCGCGCCATTGCCAGTAATGCGCGCGCGTATCTCTTTGACGACAGCTTTAGCGCGCTCGACTACAAGACCGACGCCGCCTTGCGCGCGCAGCTCGCCCAGCGCATGAAGGGCAAGACCGTGCTCATCGTGGCGCAGCGCATCTCTACCGTCATGAACGCCGATAAGATCATCGTGCTTGAAAACGGGCACGTGATAGGCCAGGGCAGCCATGCGCAGCTGCTGCAGTGCTGTGATGCGTACCGTGAGATTGCCGAGTCGCAGCTAAGCCCCGACGAGCTGGCGAGGGGAGGCGCGGCATGAGCAGTAAGGCGATGAGCAACAAGCCTGTGAGCAGCACTGATGCGCCCAGCGCTGGCAAAGGGCCGCAAGGCATGCCCCCGCGTCCGCAGGCTGCATACGTGAAGAACGACTTTAGCGCCGGTGGGCTGGCCGGCAGTGACGACCACGCCCGCAAACCGCCCCCGCCGGGGCCGCCGGGCCGCCTTGCCACAGAGAAAGCCAAAGACCTCAAGGGCACGGTGCGTCGCCTGCTCAAGTTCATCAGTCCGTTCAAGCTCATGCTGCTTGTAGCGCTGCTCGCTGCCGTTGGCTCTACGGCCTTCAACGTGATTGGGCCCAAGGTGCTCTCCATGGCCACGACCGAGGTCTTCAACGGCGTGACCGGCGCCAATGCTAGCGGCGTTGATTTTGACGCGGTGGGCCGCATACTCCTTGCAGCGATAGGCCTCTACCTGGCAAGCGCCGCCTTCAACGCTATCCAGGGCTGGCTCATGACGGGCGTCACGCAAAAGCTTTGCTACAACCTGCGCCAAGAGATCGACCGCAAGATTGACCGCATGCCGTTTAGGTTCTTCGAGCGCAACCCTGTGGGCGATACGCTCAGCCGCATCACCAACGACGTGGACACCTTTGGGCAGTCGTTCAATCAGAGCGTGACCCAAGCGCTTACCAGCAGCGTGACTGTCGTCGGCGTGCTGGTGATGATGCTTTCCATCAATGCGCTCATGACGCTCATCGCCGTGCTCGTCGTGCCGCTGTCGCTCGTGTTTACGCTGTTTATCGTCAAGCGCACACAAAAGTACTTTGACGCACAGCAGGTCATCTTGGGTGAGGTCGACGGCTGCATCGAGGAGACCTTTAGCGGCCAAAACGTCGTCAAGGCCTTCTGCCGTGAGGATGCCACGTTGGCGAAATTCAACGAGGCAAATAATCGTCTGTATGAGGCCTCCTGGAAGTCGCAATTCTACAGCGGCTTGGTCAAGCCTGTTATGGACCTCATCGGCAACTTGGGTTACGTGGCCGTGGCGCTTGTGGGCGCGTTCTTTGCCATGAACCGCATCATCACGGTGGGCGATATCCAGGCCTTCATCCAGTACGTCAAAAACCTCACGCGGCCTATCACGCAGCTGACCGAGGTCATGAACATGATCCAGCAGATGGGCGCCTGCGCCGAGCGCATCTTCGAGTTCTTGGATGAGGAGGAGGAAGATGACCCGCAGGTAGATGATGCCTGGCGCCAGCTGCTCGATCCCGCTGCGGTAAAAGGTGACGTGAGCTTTGACCACGTGCGCTTTGGCTATAACGCTGCACATCCCGTCATCCACGGCTTCTCCGCGCAGGTCGCCGCTGGGCAGACGGTGGCGCTTGTCGGGCCCACGGGCGCTGGCAAGACGACCATGGTCAAGCTGCTCATGCGTTTTTACGATGTGGATGCGGGCGGCATAAGTATCGATGGCGTGGACGTGCGTAAGCTCCCGCGCGCTGCTGTGCGCGACATGTTTGGCATGGTGCTGCAGGAGACCTGGCTCTACAACGCGAGCATCCGCGACAACATCCGCTACGGGCGCCTAGACGCCAGCGACGATGAGGTAGAGGCAGCAGCCAAGGCCGGCTGTGCCGACGACTTTATCCGCATGCTGCCCGGCGGCTACGACTTTGTCATCAACGAGGACGCAAGCAACATAAGCCAAGGTCAGCGTCAGTTGCTCACCATCGCGCGTGCTATCTTGGCCAACCGCCCCATGCTTATCTTGGACGAGGCCACAAGCAGCGTGGACACGCGCACAGAAGAGCGCATCCAGCAGGCCATGGGCAACCTCATGGCAGGGCGCACGAGCTTTGTGATTGCGCACCGGTTGAGCACCATCCGCGACGCCGATCTTATCTTGGTGATTCGCGACGGCGATATCGTCGAGCAAGGCACGCATGAGGGCTTGCTTGCGAGGCGCGGTTTCTACGCAGAGCTCTTCAACGCGCAGTTCGAAAATTGCGATTAGCTCAATCTCCAACAAGAATATTTGCCGCTGTATCTATATTTAGGCGCAGGTAAAGGCGGCAATGGGCTGTATCTACGGTATTATTCCATCTAGAGAATAGAAAGCCCCGCTTTTCAATATGGGATGGATGCCGTGAGCGCGAGTCGTTTGCATAAGGTCTTGGCAGCTGTTTGCGCACTTCTTGCGCTGACGGCTCTCCTTGGCTTGAGCGCATGCCGATACACAGACGTCCTTACCGAGCATATAGAAGACCCCATAAGCGGCACGCTTGATTTGACCGCGCAGCCCAACTACGAGGAGAATGCCTCCGCGCCCGTGGATGCCACAAAGCAGGCAACGACTTCCGGGCAATCCAGCAACCAAAACCTGCAGGAAAACATTCTGCCCACGTACAGCATGAACCCCAACGTCGACGAGCAAACGGACGAGCGTGAGAACGAGCCTGAGTCCGACGAACAGACCCAGGCGACAGAAGGAACCGAGGAGTCTAAAGACGACGGCACCAACCGCGTTGCCGATGGTAAGGGCGACGGTAGCGGCTCGCAGGTGGAAGCTGGAGACCAAAAGGAAGACGACTCCACCAAGGGCGATAGTGAGAAAGAAGAAGCCGGCGATGACGACGAGGGCGGCGACGAGCCTACGGCCGGCAAGGGTGGCAAGGGTAAGGTCTACAACGACAGCACCTACAAGGACCTGCCGGATAACGAGGGAGCCATAGCTGCAACCGGGCAATACGCCGTCATCGTGCAGATGCTTGCTGGGCAGGGCGGCTTGGCGGCCTGCGATGCTACCACGCTTAAGGCCATGAAGGAAAGCGGCGGTTTTGAGTACGCAGATGGCGACGCAGAGGGCTTGGACAACGTTAAGGCCGCATGGCGCGGCGACGGCTCCAAAGACGGCAGCCTAGATGTTGATGCCTTGATCGAGGCAGAGCCGGGCATCGTCCTCACCGACGGCGCGACCACGGCTCTTAGCAGCGAGGAAAGCGACAAGCTCGTCGATGCGGGCGTCAATGTGGTGAGCGCTCCGCGTTTGGGCACCACCTATACCGCCGACGCAGACATTATCACCGCCGTGCGCTTGGTGGGCACGCTCCTAAAGAAGGCCGATACCCAATACGACGCCAACAAGATGGCTAAGACTTACGTCTCCATGCACGATAGCGCGCTCAAAGCCTGCCGCAGTGCAAACGGCGGCTACAGCTACAAGGTCGTGCAGGGGCGCTCCATGGACGGCATCTACCAAGGCACCAGCACCAGCGGCGAGGCTACCAAGGACCTAAGCGATGTGCGTATGTACACGGTCTACATCGATCAATGGACGGCCAAGACCAAGAGCAAGGTAAAGGCATCGCGCAAGTTTGGCGTCGCCACCATGTACCTCAACGGCAAGGCTATGGACGTAAGCGACGGTGTGGGCCTTTCTGCGCAATGCAGCAAGGGTGAGTTCGTGCTCATGGATTACTATCTGCAGCAAAGTGGCGTTGTGGATAACTCCTTTGATACAGCCAAACCCGTGGCAAGCGGCATGGGCAAATCGCTGCCGTACGCAATCATCGCCGGCAACCCAGAGGATTTGCTCGACATCGAGTTTAATCGTCGCAGCATCCCCAGCGCTCTGTGGTTCTCCATCACCGGGGCGTCAGACTCTGCATCTTGGACGCTCGTGGGCGACGAGGTCTTTCCTGCGCTCATGGTGCGTGATAAAGACATCGCGGCAAGCGTTGTGAACTCCGCGAAGAAATTCAACGGCCTCTACAACGTGGGCCAGGACTACAAGGTCTACGTCATGCCTAGCGGCCCGGCCGGCTCTTGGGCAGACGGCACCGTCGAGAGCTATCTGCTTTCTGCGTGGGCTTATGACATGTTCCAGGGCGACGGCACCATAAGCTCGTGCGAGGAATACCTCGACGAGTACACGCAATGCTTCTACCGCGCGTCGTATGAAGACGTGCTCGAGGATTACCACACCGTCAAGAAGGTCAAGGCGACCTCCCAAGAAGAAACAGAGGAGGAAGTAGAAGAAGCCGAGTGATGGCGGTGTTGTGACCCGAGCGCGCATTGCGCGCGTGGAGAAGAAACAAGGCACTACTTGCGATGCTTATGGAGAGGAGTTTGAGCGCATCGCACTTGCACGAAAGAGTATAGGAAGCTTTACGAAAGGACAGAGCATATGAAGCGTACGACAAAGATCTCGTTTAGCTGCTTTGCCAAGAAGGGCGTGGCTTCTGCCGCGGCTTTGGCAATGACAGCAACGATGTTCGTGGCTGCACCTTCTGCCATGGCCGCGCAGAGCCCCAACACGGTTACTGCTGCGCAGGCTGTGACTGCCACAGCATCGCCGGCATCGCAGACCTCTTGCTACATGCTGGGTATCTCCACGGTGGAAGAGGCAACCTACAAGAACGCCGCTGCTGGCACCCAGAGCCCTTGGGGCAACGGCCTCAAGTACACGCTCTTTGGCAGCGATACCTACGGTGAGAGCACCGATCCGTACGTGGCCAACACCATCAGCGGCGATAGTCCCTCCAAGACCTTTGGCAACAACCGCGACACCTCCAAGGGTGCTAGCCGCCCCACCTCTATGATGGCAGAGTACGGTGGCTCCAACACTGCAGCTAACAACACTTGGAAACTGCTCCCGGATATCTTGATTGGCAACTTTGTCGACAAGGCGGGCACCACCACCAACTTCAAGGATAGCAACAACAACTCCGTCAATCTTATTACGGGCAAGGCTACCAAGGAGGGTGTCGAGCCCATCGCCGGTGCCGAAAACTACGACCCCAAGGTCTCCGAGTACAACCCGTCCTCCATGGCCAAGATCATCGACAGCACCTATGACATCGGCATCGCTGCTAAGAGCGTCGTTGAGAACAGCAAGGGCACCAAGATTCTGCGCTACGGCGACAGCAACTCCGCCTTTGAGATCGCACAGGATTACGAGGAGTTTATCAAGGGCATCCAGGGTTACGTTCTGTATCAGCTGGATATCAACAAGGCTTCCAAGAAGTCCGTCGCCTTCATTTCCTCCATGGAAGAGACCGGCACCGGCACGGTCTTCAAGTTGATGAACCCTGGCGACTCCAGCACCTCTGCTGCTGAGGACCGTGCAATCGAGGCCATGAAGAACGTCTGCGACGTGTACACTGGCACTGATTCTCAAGCCACGGCAGCCGATCTGGCAAAGGTTGACCTGATCGTCATCCAGCAGTCTGTCGCCTCTGACACGCAGCTGAGCATCGTAGAGAAGCTTGGTAGCCTCAAGTCCAAGACCTACTACATCTCCTCTACTGCTACTTCCGGCCAGGGCACCATCTACGATGTCACCCGTAACAACACCGAGGTTGGCCAGAACTATGCCCGTCTTATCGGCTGCGCATACCCTGAGTACATCTCTCAGGCCGATTGCATTGCTTACTGGTACAAGAACTTCCTGCATGTGAAGAGCAGCAAGCTTGCCGAGGTTATCGACAATGCCATGGACGGCATCCGCAACTGGGATAGCGCCACCAGCGGCAACGACTACACCTCTTGGACCACCGAGACCGTTAAGAACTACAACGAGTCCAAGCTGCTCGACAAGATCCAGACCGGTTGCGCCTACCTGGAGACTTGGAGCGATTCTCAGTTTGAGGGCAACAACGGTTGGTACCAGCTGCTCAAGCCCACGAGCTACATGGGCAAGTACTCTTTGGTCAAGACCGTCAAGGCTCCCAAGGTGAGCAAGCTTAAGGCCGCCAAGAAGTCCTTTACTGTCACCGTGAGCAAGGTCTCCGGCGCCAAGTATCAGGTGAGCTACTCCACTTCCAAGAAGTTCACCAAGTCCACCACCAAGACCAAGAGCTTTAAGAGCACCAAGCTGACGGTCAAGAGCCTCAAGGCTAGCAAGAAGTACTACGTCAAGGCTCGCGCCAGCAAGGTGATTAACGGCAAGACCGTCTACTCTAAGTGGTCTGCTGTAAAGACCGTTAAGACCAAGTAGATTTACCGGCTGCAGCGGAAACCCTCTCCTTCCACCGCAGCGCAATCCAAGTGCCGGGCATGGCAACGTGCCCGGCCCTTGGGCGTTAAGGATACTCATGAGAAAGCTCACAAAAAACGTCATAAGCATCGCATGTGGGGTTGCGCTTGTAGCAGCCACGGCCGTGCCGTGTGGGCTTCCTTATGCGTATGCTGGTCAGGTTAAGCAAGCTGCACAAGCTGCTAACGTGGCTGATGATACAGACTTTAGCGCGTGCGCAGCATTGCCAGGGGTGCCTCAAGAGGGCGACGACGACGCGCAAGCGCAGGGCGGCGCGATGTCTGCGTTAGCTGCAAAGAGCACAGACATCAACGCTAAGTGGACAACGCAGGACGGCGGCACGACAAATCCGTACGTCATCAAGAGCGCGGGAACGTATAAGCTCAGCGCCGATTTGTCTGTCGAGTCGCAAATCAAAGTCGATGCTGCTGGCAAAGACGTCGTCATCGACTTGGGTACGAGCGTTTTGAGCGTGAGTACCCCCAGTTCTGTCATTCCTATAGAGCTTGTTGCGGCCAAATCCGTGACCATCCGCGGCTCGTTCTCTACTATGAGCACGGCGCAGCTCAGCTTTAAAGCACAGAGTTTTCCGCATATCATCGAGTCTAAAGTCGACAGCCTAGTCATCGACGACCTGGGGATAAGCGGCACGGTCACCGACGAGAACGTGAAGATCGCAAACATCGGCTTTGTGGGCGTGTATGTCTCTAGCGGTAAGTTGAGCATGAGCAATTGCAGCATTGCCTTGGATCAAAGCAACCAGACGCGCTGCACGTATGACGGCACGCGTCTTAAGGGCGTGCCTTGTGGCGTATATCTTGCAGAGGAAGCCCAGGCTTCTTCTATAGACAACTGTACGGTGCAGATATGCGGCTCCCCCTATGCAGAGCCCGAGGTAGACAGTCAAAGCGTGTATAGCGTAGGCCATGCCTTTGGCATCTACTCGGTTTCTAAGAACGCGTTGAGCTTGGGCGATTGCAACATCAACGTGCAGCTTAAGCGCGGTGTTGCAACATGCGTTTATGCAGCTAACGCCAAGCTAGCTGCGAGCAAGACGCTCGATGCGAGCGCGCAAGGCTACTGCGGCTCGTTTGGCGTGTGGAGTGGCGCGGCAGGGGGCGTCTCTCTTGGCGGTAAGGTTGCGTTTTCCTGTCCAAAGACGGATGAAACGCAAGTTTCCGCTGCGCTCTATGCTCAGCAAGAGGGCGCATTTGTTTTTGCAGCCGGCTTTGCGGGTAGCGCTTTGAGCGCGGCGATTGAGCAAGATGGCCGCTTTAACGAGGACTCCTGGGTGATAGGCACGGGGAGCGTCGACGCGGGCGTTGTCGCAAATGCGCTGGGCAGCGATGCACCGTGTGATGTTGCAGCTAGCGACGGCAAGTTGCAATTTAGCTTGGCGCAAGAGCGTGCTGCGGCGCAGGTAGAGGGCGGCAACAGATACTCGTCCTTGCAGGCAGCGCTCGATGCGGCTGGCGATGGCGCTACGGTGATGATGCTCAAGGACGCAGACACAGCAAGTGTCGACGCTTCTGGCTCGCTCACACTTGATTTGGCGGGCCATACCTTGGGGCATTTGGAGATAACGCGCGCATCTAGCTTGTCGCTTACCTCCACTGGTAACGAGCGTGGGCGCATCTGCACGACGGATCAAAACTACGAGAGCGCTTTGCTGTGCAAAGCGGACGCAGATGTGAGTATCACGAGTATCGACATCGTAAAGACCTCGACTTCTGGCGCGGCATACGGCATCCAGATGAACAGCGGCAAATCGCTTGTCCTTAATGACGTGAACATAGAGGTCACATCGCAGAGGGGAGACGCCACAAGCATCGAGGTATCAAGCGCGGCAGCGGTGACTGCTTCCGGCGGTAGTGTTTCTTGCATGACGAGTGCTGCCAATGCAAAAGCCATCGGTGTCAACGGTCCTGCTGCTGGCGGAAGCCTCGAGCTTGCGGATTGCAACATCAACATCATGGGCAGCAACGGCAGCACCGGTGGTGTTACCGCATCATGCGATGTCTCGTATTCCGGCAGTATGAGCGTTGCATCCAGTGCCGATGCCTCACAGGTGTGGGGCGTGCGCTTGGAGAAGGACGGGCTTACGGGCAAGATCGGCGCGGGAAGCGTGAATGTTGCTGGCTATGCGGCAAGCCCCACGGGTTCCTATAGCTGCTTTGCCGCGGGCACGCCTTCCAGTCCGCGCGACGTGACTTGGGATGTCTCCGGCAGCTGCAAGACCACATGCGAGCTTGGCAGCGCGTATAGCCAATCTGCCAAGAGCTCGGGCGGCGCGGTGAACAAGACGACGGGGCAGACTTACAGCTCGCTGGCAGAGGCACTCGCTGCTGCCAACGATGGCGATACCGTTGCCTTGAGCAGTGACTGCGTGGTGGTAGGCGGCGTGAGCATAAGCAAGGCCGTCACGCTTGACTTGGCCGGACACGAGCTGGATATCGATTCTGGTGGCACCTCGGCAGCGCCGTCTAATGCAATCAGTGTGGAGGCAAGCGGCAACGTGTCTATAACCAGCAGCGCCGGCAATGCAAAGCTGCGCATTACGCTCGGTCGCAATGCAGAGACCTCGTCTTCATCAGAAAACGGCTACAACGGCATCGCGCAGACGGGCACTGGCACTTTGACCATCGGCAACGTCGATTGCTCGGTTACTTACACGGGCAGCTCTAGCTCGAAGCCACAGTTTAGCCTTGCGGGGCTTTACGCTGCGTCTGGATCTGCTGTGCTTGCCTCTTCTGCAAAGCTCACGGTCAACGCCGCAAAGAAGAGCGGCGCGTTTGGCGCAACAACGGTAAAGGGCATACAAGCAGGCGATAACGCAGTCTCTATAGAGGTTGCCTCTGGAGCCAAGGTCTCTGTCAACGCAAACGCGATGACGCTCACGGCGGGTGCTGTGACTAACAACAGCTTGGTCAACGCCGTCTCTACTGATCAATACCTCATGCAGATCTACCCGGATGAAGGCTCCGACCTGTACAAGCAAGTGCTCGAGCAGTTCAGGCTCAAGGCGCAGCTCGACGTCAAAGCAGAGACAAGCAGCTACGCGTACGGCGCGAGCGTGTACTACCTAGCGCCGCTTACTATGGACGATGGTTCTTTGCTGTGGGCGTTTTCTGATGCAGTTGAGACCAACGCTATCGGCACGAAGGAAAGCGTGACTCCGCGCTACTTCTTTGTGCAAGCAACGTATCAGGTTCCCAGCAAGGCCGTTGGCGTTGCCTCGAGTGAGGCCAGCAAGGCCTCTGTCAACGTGCAGGGTAGCGTGCAGGCAATAAGCGAGCAAGGCGACGCGGCTGTTGCCGCCGTGGGCGATGGCGTGGCGTTTGTCGCGGGTGGATCAGCTGCCCTTTCTGCCGGCGTTAAAGGAGACAGCTACCGCAAGGTTTGCGGCGAGCTGTGCCTGAGCAAGAAGCTCGGTGGAGTTGAGGCGCTCAAGGACAACGCGTTTTACCCAACAACCGTGACGCCGCAAGAGGTCAAACAGGCGTCCGTTGAGGCTGTTGGCGTTACGCGTCTTGATGGTAGCGCTGTCGAGGGCGCGTCTAACGCTGAGCTGAATGCACCCAATGCCGCGCAAGGCGCATCCCCTAACAGTATCGCTGCCGGTTATGGCAGCGAGCTTGCGATGAACGCGTACGGTGCTTGCACAGACAGCGGCACGTTCAAAGCGGCAAGCACCGCCACATGGTCAAGCGAGGAGTCGCTCGATGCTGCATTGAAAGACGCGCAACAGCCCAAGGACTTCACAAGCGCTTTGGGCACGCGTTATGTGTTTGTCGGGTGGAATCTCAACTTCTCTGATGACATCCAGCGCGTCATGAGCAGTCAAGGCGTCAGCGAGCAAACGCTCAACAGCCTGCTTCAGATCAACCGCGGCAGCATCAACGCATACGCAAGCTACGTTGCCGTGCCCAAAGGCTGTTCGCTTGTGCAGTTCAACGTGGGAAAGTTCAGCAACTGCGCCGTTGCAAAGAAAGGCGAGCAGCCAAGCTATAAGAGCATCTCGAGTTCACAGACCATGGTCACGCCCATACTCATCCCAACGCCTACCGGCGCAAGTGCGTTGTTTACGGGTTGGGACGATGGCTCAACAGTGCGTGACTTCCTCCCTGCTGCAACCGGTGATGACATAATCGTCACCGCCAAGTTCGAGCAGGTCCCCAACAATCTCACACTCAAATGGTCGGCATGGTTTAGTGCAACCTCCGGCGTGGTATATCAGACGGTGAGCCGCACGGCAAAAGCGGGCACTTCGCTTGAGAGTCAAGCCAATGGCATAGCTAAGAGCGGCGATGTCGTATACGGCGCCGATGCTACCTACGAGTTTTTGGGTTGGGGTACGCGCGGCACGGATGTCGAGCCGATGTTTACTTCTGGCTTGCCGGCTGTTTACTCCAGTTTGAGCTTCTACGGCATCTACAAGAGCAAGCAGCGCACGGTCAAAGTCGACTTCTATAGCAACGGCGAGTTCTATGCCACAGCCGGGGAGCTCCCTGCATCCACGACGCTCGAGGATGCTTGGGCGCAGACCAAGGAGGAGACACCCTATACCACGGATGCAGAAAACCCCTTCCGCGGATGGGACACTGTTGAAGGCTCGCACTCACCGCAGCAAGAGAGCATGGTCACCGTGGGCAGCTTGGCATCAAACGGCGATAGCCTCAAGCTCTATGCGGTCTTTGGCTACGACCGCGCTACGGTAACCTTTGTGGACAGCGACGGCACCACGGTGATCGCAACGGTGGATGCCATAGTTGGGCAGACGCTTGCGAGCATAGACAAAACGGTCACGGTGGACGCCTCCAAGCAAAAGGAGTTCAAGCGCTGGAAGCTTGCCGATGGCAGTACCTTCTCTATGACGGAGACGGTCATCGACACCGCATGCACGGTGACGGCTGTGTACAAGGGCGATGAGGCCTCGAAGACCATCGACAAGAACAAGGGCTCTGACAGCAAAAAGAACAGCGCTTCTAAGGGCTCGCTCAACAAGAAGTCCAGCGGCATTCACGGCGCAAGCAAGGGACATGCATTGCCTTCTGCTGGCCACGGCGCGCTTGCCAAGAAGGACTCTGGCAAGTTAAAAGCCGCCAAGAAGACATCGTCACATGTCAACGCTTCTAATACGCCTGCCGCGCAGGATATGTCCCAAGCGCAAAACGCTTACAGCGCAGATGCGGTGCAAGACACCGGTGCAGACCAGCAAAATCAAACGCCGCTTATCCCCGTGCTAGCGCTCATTGCGGCCATATTGTTCTTCCTGTGGCGCATCCTCGCATTGCTTTCCAAGCGCGACCAGCGCAAAGAGGCCTTTGCCGGCGACAACATCGCAGACGGCGAGAAGATGGACTTCTGATGCCACGCAAGCAGGCTAAGGACAAGCGCGTGAGAGCCGGCCGCGTCTCTGCAGAGAACATCTCTCTACAAGATAGCGGTGCGCAGAACGCGTACGCGCAGCAGATGGAGCGCGGCCACAAAGTCGACCGCCGCTGGCAACGCATCTTCATTTTGGGCGTGGCACTGCTGGTGCTCTTCTTCTTTGGGATGATCGTTCCAAAGGACCTGATCAACGAGGGCATCCATTACGCCGGCTACAACTCGGGGTACAGCTTCTCTTGGTTCGTGCAAGATCTGCAGGATAACGTGACGGGTCTCATGGCTGTCTTCACGGGAGCGTACGGGGTAGATTCGACCACCGCGGCTCAGATGATTCTGTACGTCATCGTGGCGCTGACGGGCGCCGGCATGGCCATGGGCGGTGCCGTGTACCAGGGGAGCTTTCGCAATGCGTTGGTCACGCCGTCTGCGTTGGGTGTCATGAGTGGCTCTACCTTGGGCATGGCCATCTTTGTGGCGTTGTTCATAAACGACGAGTACACGGGTTTTGACGGCCTGCGAGATATCTTTAACGGCGTCGGCACCGACGGCGATTTGCTCGCCAACATGTGGGCCACCTACGGCTTGGCGTTGTGCTCCTTTGCCGGCTGTCTGTTGGTGGTGGGTTTGGTGGTGCTCGTCATCAACGTCTTTAATAGCGGCAAGCTTAGCGGCATCAACATGATCATCACCGGTCAGGTGATAGGCGCCGTGTGCGGCGGCATCGTGAATATCATTCGCTATTACTTCGTCTACACCAATCCCGAGGGCGCCCAGGCGTACGCGCTGCAGCAGCTGCAGATTTCAACCTTTTATCGCACGTTCACCATCGTCGATGTGCTCGCCGTAGGAATCCCTATCGGCATCTGCTTTGCCGTGGTGATGAGCCTGCGCCAAAAGATGCTTGTTCTCACGCTCTCTGACGAGGAACAGCGTTCCCTAGGCGTGAGCACGCGCGGCGTCAAAGTACTGCTCATCGGCTTGGTGACGCTGGTCACGGCCATCATCGTGTCATTTTGCGGACATACGGGATTCATCGGCTTTTTGGCCCCGCACGTAGCGCGCAAGCTCGTGGGCCCCAACTTCAAGTACCTCATGCCGGCGGCCATGCTCGTGGGTGCTGTGTTCGTTCTGGCCAGCTACATCTTGGTCCAGATGACACTCGGGCCGGAGTATGAGACGGTCTGCGGCCTGTTTATCTCAATCTTTGGCGCCGCGATCTTCATCTTCTATGCGATTAAAACCGGGGGAGGCGAGCGCAATGAGTTCAGATAA
>CAYQLX010000020.1:15820-17969 GCA_964418305.1 uncultured Coriobacteriaceae bacterium
ATCTATCTGCATGTGTATCAGTTCATCGCTCAGACCTCGCACATGTTCGACATGCACACAGACGGTTGGCTGATAGAAAACGCGTCCGGCTACTGGGCCTTCGAGCGCCGCAGCGGCGTCGTGGGCATCACGCTCATCTGCGCCGTGCTTCTAAGCGTGAGCGGCATGCTGTTCCAAAACGTGTTCAAAAATCCCATCGCCGGCCCCAGCATGCTGGGTGTCTCAAGCGGTGTGAGCATCGGCGTCGTCATCTTGGTGGCTGTGTATGGGGCCAGCGCGACTGTTATGATCCGCGAGCGCTACCTGCTCTGCTACGGCTTGGGCGTGGCCATCTTGCTGCTCGTTCTTGCCATCGGGCGCTTCTTATCGCGCAAAGGCGGCAGCCTCAACATCATGGCGATGCTGCTCGTGGGCATGCTGCTCAGTCAGATGCTGGGCTTTGTCATCAGCTTTGTCACGCTGTTTGTGATGGAGACGGACGATTACCTGCTCTTCTACAACGTGTCGCAGCAGCTGGTGGTGGACACCTCGCCCATCTCCTGGATTTGCCTGGGCATCGCCGCCGTTGTCTCACTCGTGCCCATTTACCTGATGCGCTTCAAGCTTAACGGGCTTGCGCTGGGCGATATCGAGGCGCGCACCATGGGGCTGTCGCTTCCAGCCTTAAGGATTATCGCGATGGTGTGCGGCTCGATCATGATTCTTGCGGCGCAGATTCATACGGGCATGGTCGGTTTGGTGTCGCTCATAGTCCCGTTTTTATCGCGCAGTCTCTTTGGCTGCGAGTTTAGCAAGCAGTTGGCCGGCAACGTCTGCCTGAGCGGCATCTTTTTGCTGCTCTGCCGCGACCTGTGCGACATCATTCCTTTTGTGGGCGATGGCGTCGCGCTGGGCTCGCTGGTGGGTTTTGTCGCGCTGCCGGTGTTCCTCGTCTTGATGGCGAGGCAGAGCCGAGGTTGGGAGTAAGCATGAGACTTGCGGCTAGAGATCTTGCGGTTGGGTATGACCAAAACAAACCGCTGCAAAAACACATCGACTTCTCTTTAGAAAATGGCCAAATTATGTGCGTCTTAGGCCCTAATGGTTGCGGCAAGACGACGCTGGTCAAAACGCTTCTGGGGACACTACCGCCAATCGAAGGCAGCCTCACCATCGATGGCAGCGACGTCACCACATGGAGTGCCAAGCGCTTGTCGCAGGCTATCGCGTACATCTCGCAGGGGCACGACAGGCCTTTCCCGTATGAGGTGCGCGACGTCATCATGATGGGTCGCGTTGGGCGCCTAGGCGCCGGCGGCCAACCCAGCGAGAACGACTACAACCTCGTTGAAAACGCCATGGAGGAGCTAGGGATTCGTCACTTGCGCGACAAGCCGTACGTGGACATAAGCGGCGGCGAACTGCAGATGGTGATGTTCGCGCGTGCCTTGGTGCAAGAGCCGCAAATCATCGTTATGGACGAGCCCACAGCTGCGCTCGATTACGGCAATGCGGTGCGGGTCATAGAGAAGGTGCGCGACCTGGCCGATGCCGGCTTTGGCATCCTTATGATCACGCACAACCCGGATCACGCGTTTATGACCGGGGCCAACGTCGCGCTTTTCAAGCGCAGTAAGCCCATGGTCTTTGGCCCGGCCGATCAAGTGATAACGCGCGAGAACATCCAAGACGCTTACGGCATCAACGTCAAGCTGGTCGAGTTCGTGCACGATAACCAAGAGATCATGCGCACCTGCGCCCCGGAGTTTCGCGGACGCAAGAGCGCCAGGTAAGGAGGAGAGATGATCGACGACAAGACAGCTGCTTCAGCGGCCGACATGCTGGAAAGAATCGCCGATAACGTGGAAACCGTCATCGTGGGCAAGCGCGAGACGGTCGAGCTTGTCATCATGGCGCTTATCGCAGAAGGCCACGTGCTGCTGGAGGATCTTCCCGGAACGGGCAAGACATCGCTCGTAAGGGCACTTGCCTGCAGCTTGGACTGTGCCTTTAGCCGCGTGCAGTTCACGCCCGATGTCATGCCCAGTGACGTGACCGGCTTTTCGATCTTCAATCAGCAGAGCAATCAGTTCGAGTTTAGGCCTGGCGGCGTGATGAGCAACCTCGTCTTGGCCGACGAGATTAACCGCGCCAACGCCAAGACGCAGTC
>CAYQLX010000020.1:18069-21793 GCA_964418305.1 uncultured Coriobacteriaceae bacterium
GTGCAAATCTGTGCTGCCACGCGCACGGCCAAGGAGTGTGCCTGCGGCGCCAGCCCCCGCGGCTCCATCGCGCTTGTGAGCATTGCGCGTGCTAATGCGCTCATGCGCGGGCGCAGCTATGTGATTCCCGACGATATCAAGTACCTTGCTCCGTATGTGCTCAGCCACCGCATCATCCTCACGCACGAGGCTAAGATCGACGGGCTCGACCCGCGCGCTGTGATCAAGCGCATCGTGGAGAGCATCGCCCTGCCGCAAACGGGCTTAGAGCGCGCATAAGACGTGGGTTTCTCCAAAAGACATACCGCTTCGCAATCCAAGCGCAAACGCCTGCGCAAAGACGCTGTCCAACGTGCTGCCAAGCGCGGGCACAAACGTGCAGTCAAGATTGCCGCATGTGTAGTCATTGGTGTGCTTTTACTGTTGCTTGCGCTTGTTGTGGGGGATGCAAGCTACCATGCCACGCCCATCGGTTGGGTGCCGTTTCTGTGCTATCTCCTGCTCGTGATTGGTGCGTGGGGTTACTTGCAGCTGCTCAAACGCGCAATCTCCTTCGAGGAGCAAGTGGAGGCCAGCGCCTGCAAACGAGGGGCCGAGGTCCCGTTCAGGGTCTTTTTGCATAACAGGGGCGTTTTGTTCTTCTTCCGCATTGAGGTCGTTATCACTGCCAAGGATCTCTTTGGCAACACGACAAGCCGCGTTGAGACCGTAGCCGCGCTGGGCCCCAAAGGCTCAAGCGAGCTGTGTTTTAACATCGCCTTCGACCACGTGGGGCGCTATCAAGCAGGTGTTGAGAGCCTAGTCATCAGCGATTTTCTGGGGCTGTTCACGCATAGCGTGCCCAACAAGCGCGCAAAGACCATCTGTGTGAGCCCCAACATCTACCAGGTATCCAGCATGGATTTCTCTGAGGAGGCGCTGGAGGATTCCGACAAGGCGAGCAAGGCCGTGCTGGCCGATAGCATGGATTACGCTTATGTGCGCGAGTATGTGCCGGGAGACCCGCTCAAGACCATCCACTGGAAGCTCTCCGCCAAGGCGGGCGAGTATATGACCCGCCTGTTCGAGGTCTACACCAACCCGGCCGTCGCTGTCTTCATGGATTTCTACGCCCCGCTCGACGATGCCGACGACCTCATGGGCGTCTACGACGCGGTGATTGAGTCCGGCTTTACAGTTGCCCGTTACGCACAGCAAGAGGGCATGGACACCGCGATGCGCTACGTTAATCGCTACGCGCAAAGCGTCGAGCTTAACGACTGGAGCGACGACGCTGTCCAGCGCTTTGTGGAAGACGCCCCTACGGCGAGCAATAGCGCGCAGCAGGCTAGCTTGGCGATTGACCTTATCCGTAGTTGCACAAGCGGCAGTTATGGCGAGAACAACATCGTCGTCTGCAGCGCGAACTTCTCTCCAGAGCTTATGGAGGCGCTTGTGTCCGCCAAGCTCAACGGGCGCAATCCGCTACTCATTGCCATCGTGCCGCTGAGCTTGGTTGATCGCGACCGTGACGACTATTGCCGTCCGCTCCAGCAACTGCAACTGGCCGGCATCGATTGCATGATCGTGTCGCGCGCGCAGGAGATGCGCGGGGTGGTCGCATGAGCACTCAACGTAAGGCAACGCAGCAAATGAGCGGCAACGCGGCTGGCAGCGCCAACTCTGCGCTGCGCGCTTTCCTACAGGCCAGCGTCTTCGACTTCATCTTGGTCCTAGTGCTTAGCACAGGTCTTGCATTTACTGTGTCCTACGGCTTCTATGGAGCCGAAGGTCTACGCGACAATTTCCTGCTTGAGGCAGCCATCGCCGCGCCGCTTTTGGTGGCACTGTTTGCTGGCTCATGGAGCAAGAGGGCGCTGCTGCCCTCGGCAATCGCTGCGGTAATTATCGCCGGCATCATCATCGGCGCATGTGCAGTACTCCAACCGGCTGGCACGGCGTTTGTTAACGGCACCACGCTCAACGACGTCCCTGAAAACTACGTCATATGGGGCTTGGTCGTTATCGTCTGCGCACTGCTCTCGTTTTTGCTCTCACGCAGGCCGGTGACGATGGTGATCTTGGCTGTGGTCGCCGTTGTAGCTTGCGCGTCCGTCCAGTTTCTCTATCGCGATTGGCTAACGATGCACAGCGGTTTTCAAGCCGCTGCAGTCGTCATCTTCTGCGTGGTCGCGCTCTTCGTGTATCAGCGCTACCGCCTTACAGCCCTCAAGGGCAGTGGTGTGAGCTCGCTCGCTTTTGGCGGGGCGTTCGTATTCTCTCTGGTCATATCCGGCATCTGTGTGTGTCTTGCGAGCGCGCTCTACTTTGCCCTCATCGCCAGTTTGGGCTTGAGCACACCGGTCATCAAGCCGTTCCAGGATTACTACATGCGCCCGGTGGTGGAGTACTCGGCGCCCATCAGCAAGCAACAGGTGGAAAACCCCGATAACACCTCAAGCAACACTAACAACAACCAGCAGGACACGAACCAGAACACGCAGGGCGGGGTTACCAGTACCCCCAGCCAGCAGGACGCGCAGATACAAAGTCAAGGCTCCACAAGTAAGGAGCTGTCTGCGTACGACGACGCCCAACAAGATGAGCGCTACGAGCAGATTGGCTACCTGCTCGTGCACACGGTGCTGCCCATCGTGCTCATTGTCGTGCTGCTGTTGCTGATAGTCCTCGTCTTGCTAAGACGCTCTTGGCGCGAGCGACGCATTCGTAAGCTGGAAGGGCTAAGCAACGCCGCCAAGGTCATCTTCATCTACGACTATCTGGTCAAATGTTTTAGCAAGCTCAAGATTGAGTACCCGCCCACGCTCACGCCATTGGAGTTTGCCTTTGCCAGCTTGGATGCGCTCCAGCCGTATTCACACAACGCGGCCAGCATGAACTTCGTTCAGCTCACGCTTATCTATCAGCGCGCAAAGTACGGCGCCAAAGAGATCACGCAAGAGGAGCTCGACGATGTGCTTGCGTATTACCGCGCCTTCTATGGCAATGCACGCAAGAGGCTCGGTTGGCGCAAGTGGTTCTTCTTCATGTTCTGGCGCGTCTAGCGGCTACTGCCCGCTTTTACCGGCCTACCATAAGCATGCGCGTCTATAATGCATCCTTACGTGCATCATTAGCATTCGCAAGAAAGAGGGCATCATGAGCCAAGAACCGTTCTATATCACCACCCCCATCTACTACGTCAACGGCACGCCGCACATCGGCACCGCGTATACCACCATCGCCGCAGACACCATCGCGCGCTTTAATCGCCTTGACGGCAAGGACGTGCACTTCCTCACCGGCATGGACGAGCACGGCCAAAAGGTCGCCCAATCCGCCGAGGAGCACGGCATGACGCCGCAGGAGTGGTGCGACAGTCAAGTCCCGCAGTTCAAGGACCTGTGGCATGACCTCAACATCACCAACGACGACTTTATCCGCACCACAGAGGAGCGCCACGTCAAGGGCGTGCAGAAGTTCCTGCAAGCTCTCTACGACAATGGCTATCTCTACAAAGACTCCTACGAGGGCCTCTACTGCACGCCGTGCGAGACCTTCTTTGCCGAAGAAGACCTCAAAGACGGTTGCTGCCCTGATTGCGGCCGTCCGGTCCAGGCAATCAAAGAGGACAACTGGTTTTTCAAGCTCAGCGAGTTTGGCGATAAGCTCATCGAGTACTACGAGGCTAACCCGGATTTCATCCGCCCAGAGATTCGCCGCAACGAGGTCATGAGCTTCGTCA
>CAYQLX010000021.1:0-2489 GCA_964418305.1 uncultured Coriobacteriaceae bacterium
CCAAACGCGATAGGGAATCTTTGCCGCAATCACGCAGACGACGATGCCCACAACAAGCCACTTGGCCTGCTGTTTGAAGAAGTAGTGTGGGTTATTGCCAAAGCCGGAATCGGTGTAGGCCTCGATGGATGAGGACGAGTAAATCATCACCAAGCCGATGGTGCACAAAATGACAATAGCCAGGATAAAGACCAGGCGCGGGCCCAGAATAGCCGCCGGCGCACCAAACATGCCACCGGGCTCGGTTGGCTTGTCTTTGTTCACGCTGGCGCGCTTGCCCTTGGGCTGCCCACTGCCGCCGGCGCTATCTGTGGCCTTTGCGCTGCCCTTAGCACCGCTCTTGCCCGCAGCGCCGCCGCGGGACTGGCTTTTGCTCTGATTGGCCCGGGCGCTTGCGCTGCCGGCCGCTTTTTTGCCAAAGGGCAACTGCATGCTAATCCTGCAATGCGGCTACCAGCTCTTTGAAGACCTGGCCGCGATGTTCGAAAGAGTTGAACTCGTCAAAGGACGCGCAGGCGGGAGAAAGCAAGACTACGTCGCCCGGCTGGGCTAGCTGCACGGCGCGCGCAAAGGCATCGCGCATGCCGCAAGCAAGCTCATGTGCCACGTTGCCCTGCTCGAAGGCGTCGTAGAAGCGCTGGCCGGCCTCTCCGTAGCAGATCACGCAGCGCACAGGACCGTCGCATGCTGCAACCAGCTCGTCGAGTGCCGTCCCCTTGTCGCGGCCGCCTGCCAGCAAGATGATTGCATGGCCGTCAAACGCCTTGAGCGCCACGAGTGTGGCGTCGACGTTGGTGCCTTTGGAGTCGTTGTAGTAACCCACGCCGTCTACGGTAGCCACAGGCTCGATGCGATGCTCGAGCGCCGCAAAGTCTTTAAGACCTGCAGCAACACCGGCCGCATCGCAACCGTAAGCCAAAGCGCAGGCAGAAGCCGCCAGAGCATTTGCCACGTTGTGAGGGCCCTTTATCTGCAGCTCATCTGTGCACACGAGCTCTACAAGCGTGCCGTCTATGCGCACGCAGAGCATGCCATCAGCACGCGCAAAGGCGCAATCATCGCCCGTATCTGAGCCCACGGTAATCACGCGCACGCCGCGGCTGCGCAGGCTTGCCGCAAGCTGGACTGCTTGGGGCACCTCATCGCATATGACGGCCGTGTTGCCCGCACCCATGTTGGCAAAAATCTTGAGCTTGGCGGCCGCGTAAGCCTCGTGCGTGCCGTGCCAAGCAAGGTGATCCGGCGTGATATTGAGAAGGGCTGCCACCTTGGGCGCAAAGCGGCTGGTAGAGGCAAGGCCATAAGACGACATCTCGGCCACGAGGGTCTCGCCGGGCTTGCGATGGTCAACAGAGGCCGTGCAGGTGTCGCCGATGTTGCCGCAAGGATAAGCCAGTTTGCCCGCCGCATTGAGCAGATGCGCAGTCAGGGCCGTGGTCGTCGTTTTGCCGTTGGTGCCCGTGATGGCTATCCAGTCTTGCGACGACAGCCTAAAGGCGTACTCGCACTCCCCCACAAGCTCTGTTGCATGAGCCCTGCCCGCAGCGTAAAAACTGCTGTTTGCAGATATGCCCGGGCTTGCCACGCACAAATCGTAGCTGCCGCTAACATCCTCTGTGCCGCACACGACTTGGGCTCCTGCCTTAGCAAGCTCCACGACAGCGGCGTCCTTATTGCTTGCGGCAAGGCCCGCGTACACGGTGACCTCGTCGCCAGCGGCAAGCGCATGACGTGCTGCTGCCGTGCCCGCGCGACCCAATCCCAAAACGAGGATACGAGACATCGTCTTAGCTCTCCTTAATGCATACAGCAAGGTGCCGCATGCCGGCCGCCTTGCCAATCGGTACTAACCTATACTCGCGCTACAGCGATACACCGCCGCAGCGTAACCCGCGTTCGCGCTCCAACGCCTCAGCGCTACAGCGCCGCTCCTACAGCTTGGTAGCAAAAAACGCCACGAAGCCGATTCCAGCCAGCAAGGCCGTGATGATCCAGAACCTCATGACCACCTTGGTCTCGCTCCAGCCCTTCTTCTCAAAGTGATGATGTAGCGGCGCCATGAGGAAGATGCGTTTGCGCGTCTTCTTGAAGTACGCCACCTGGATGATGACCGACAGCGCCTCTGCCACAAAGACAAACCCAATGATGATTGAGAAGAGCTCGGTCTTGGTAACGACGGCGATGGCGGCAAAGGCCGTGCCCAAGGCAAGCGAGCCGGTGTCGCCCATGAAGATGCTGGCGGGATAGCAGTTGAACCACAAAAAGCCCACGCAGGCACCGGCCGCGGCCATGGCAAAAACGCCCACATCGAGCAGGTTGGTGGCATAGCAGATAGCCGCCATAACACCCATGGTGATCATGACGGTGCCGCCGGCCAAGCCGTCCAGGCCGTCGGTGAGGTTGACCGCGTTGGACATGCCCGCCATGAGGATAAAGACGAAGAAAACGTAGATCCAGGGCACGTAGATGCCGCCGATGCTAAAGGCCGC
>CAYQLX010000021.1:2589-12154 GCA_964418305.1 uncultured Coriobacteriaceae bacterium
CGTCATCATCAAGATGATGACCAAGCCGCCCATGGTGGGTGTGCCCTGCTTGACCAAGTGGCCCTCGGGGCCGTCGGCGCGCACCTGCTGGCCTATCTCGCGATGGCGCAAAAGCTTAATGAACCCCGGCATGACCGCCATGGTGAGCGCCATGGAAATGACAAACGCCAAAAACAACAGGAACGTGGGGTAATGATTTAGCATGCTCAGCATTATCTGGAAATCTCCTCGACTATCTGCTCGAATCCCATGAAGCGCGACGCCTTGAGCAAAACAAGGTCGCCTTCTGCGACGATGCGGCGCAGCGTTGCCACAGCACTTGCCACGTCACGGACGCACTCTATATCGCAGGTAGCGCCTGCAACCTTGGCGCCGGCGGCGATAGCTGCTGCAAGTTCGCCCACGCACACGAGCACGTCTACCTTACTTGCCGCAACATCGGCGCCCACCTGTCCGTGCAGCGCGGCCTCGTTCTCTCCAAGCTCGCCCATGCCGCCAAGCACGGCGATGCGCTTGCCGCTGCAGCTCATGGAGCAAAGCGTGTCCAGCGCAGCCCTCATGGAATCCGGGTTGGCGTTGTAGGCGTCGTTGATGATAGTGAACCCGCCGGGGGCGGTGCTTATCTCCATGCGCATGCCGCTGGCCTGCGCCGCCCCAAGGCCGGCGGCGATGCCGTCCGCGCTCACGCCCAAGTAGTTGCCCACCACAGCAGCTGCGCAGGCGTTCATGATGTTGTGCTCGCCGGGTACGGCAAGCTTGACGGGTACGGTATCGCCGTTGTCCACGGTCAAATCAAACGACGCGCAGCCGTCTTGGCCTATGGCGACGTTTGCGACCTTGGTGCAGGCGTCCTGCCCGCGCCCAAAGCGCACCACACGGGTGGAGTGCTCTTCCACTTGCGCTTGCTCGAGCATGTAATCGGTCATATCGTCGTCCGCATTAACCACGGCAAGACCCGTGGCGGGCAGGCACGCCAGCATCTCGCCTTTGGCCTGGGCTATGGCCTCGCGGCTACCCAAAAGCTCCATGTGGCAAACGCCCACGTTGGTCACGACGCCTATGCTCGGCGTGGCAATCTTGCAGCCAGCGCTTATCTGCCCCATGCCGCGCATGCCCATCTCTACGATGAGGACCTCTGTATCGCTGTTGGCGCGCAGCACCGTGTAGGGGATGCCTATCTCGTTGTTGTTGTTGCCCTGCGTGGCCACCGTTTTGTAGCGCTGCGACAAAACGCTGTAGAGCATGTCCTTCGTGGAGGTCTTGCCCGTGGAGCCCGTGACGCCCACCACCACGCAACGCAGGCGGGTTCTCCAGTAGCTTGCCAGCTTGGTGAGGGCCTCAACGCCGTCGTCTACGACGAGCACCGGGCAGGTGAACTCGCCTGCTATGGCGACGGTGTTGTCGTCGGGTTTGCGCGTGCAGATAATCATCGCCGCGCCGTTGCCGATGGCGGCCAGCAGGTAGTCATTGCCGTCTACGCGTTGCCCAGGCATGGCCAAAAAGGCATCGCCTGCGGCCACCTTGCGCGAATCCCAGGTGATGCCCGTAATCTGCTTGCGCATGCAGTCTTCGTCGCTGCAAAGCAGACCACCGGTGGCAGCCGCTATTTCCTTTACGGTTAGCTGCATAGCTTATCAAGACCCTCTTGCGCCACCTCGCGGTCGTCGAAGTGGTGCTTGGTTGTTCCGATTATCTGGTAGTCCTCGTGGCCCTTGCCCGCGATGAGTACGCTGTCGCCGGGCTGCGCGAGACCCAAGGCGCACTCAATCGCCTCGCGGCGGTCTTGGATGACATGCGTGCGATCCATCCCGTCTTGCATGCCGGGCAAGATCATGTCGATGATGGCGGCTGGGTCCTCGGTGCGAGGGTTATCGCTTGTGACGATAGCGATGTCTGCGTCGAGCGCTGCTTTGCCCATCTTGGGGCGCTTGGTGTTGTCGCGGTCTCCGCCGCAGCCAAAGACGCAGATGACGCGCCCGGGGGTAACGGCCTTGCAAGCGCTGATGGCCTTAGCCACAGAGTCCGGCGTGTGTGCATAATCCACCAGCACGCCAAAGCCCGGCTGAGTGTTGACCTTGCCCACGACGCGCTGCAGGCGGCCGGGCACCTGAGGTGCTGTCTCAAGCGCCTTGACGATGACATCCAAGCTGTAGCCCAGCCCCAGACCAATGCCTGCGGTGACGAGCGCGTTCTCTACGTTAAAGCGGCCCACAAGCGGCAAGGTAATCGTGAGCTGCTTGCCCTGCACCGCTATGTCGAGCTGCGTTGAATGCGGAGCAAACTGCGCCTGCACGAGGCGCACGTCGGCGTCAAAGGCGCTGCCCACGGTGATGGGAGTGCGGCCCACGGCACGGCATTGCTCGACCAAGCGACGGCCGTATTCGCCGTCGGTGCACACGACGCAGGCATCCACAGGCGCATCGGTAAAGAGCGCTGCCTTAGCGGCAAAGTAGGCCTCCATGGTCTTGTGGTAGTCGAGGTGATCTTGCGTGAGGTTAGTAAACGCCGCGACGGCAAACTTGGTCCCCAGGATGCGGCCTAGGTCTATAGCGTGGCTTGAGACCTCCAACGCAGCCACACCAACGCCGGCGTCAACCATGTCATGCAAAAGCATCTGCAGGTCGCGGCTCTCTGGTGTGGTGTGAAGCGAGGGGCGCACCTCATCGCCCACATGGCACTCGACCGTGCCCATGAGCCCCGTCTTGGCGCCAGCCACACGCGCCATGTGCTCCACGAGGAAGGTCGTGGTCGTCTTGCCGTTGGTGCCGGTCACGCCAACAAGCTTGAGCTTTTGCGACGGGTTGCCGTAAAAGCGCGCAGAGCCTAAGGCCAGCGCCTTGCGCGCATCGCTCACCTGAAACTGCGGCAGGGCAACACTAACAGGGTGCTCCACCACCAGCGCGGCGGCACCGCGATTTGCGGCGTCCTGCGCGTAGTCGTGGCCATCGGCGGCTGTTCCCGGCACGCACACAAAAAGCGAGCCTGGGGCCACGTCGCGCGAGGAGAACTCTATCGAGTTCACCTTCATGGCGGCGTCTGCGCCTTCCAAGGGCTCGCAGTCTACGCCGGCGAGGATATCGCCAACGCTCATCTCAACGGTCATAAGGTCTCCCTTCGTCCGTGCAAAATCCGTGACCGGCCCGCCGGCGCGCTTGTGCTCGCTAAACCTGCAAGGCCGCGACCCTCGCGCTACTTGCGTGCGGCTGTGCGCTGCTATGCGCGGCGCCCGCCAAGGCGTTGGGTCATATCGCTCTATTTTCCCCCAAACGAGCCTAGTTGCTGCTCACTTGATAGCGATTTGCTGCAAACGACATGATATCTGCGAATACCGGACCCGCAACACCACCGCCGCCTACCTGCGTCTCTGGCTGCTCCAAGGTCACAAGGCACACCAGATCGCAATCGGAGTTCTCAAGCCAGCCGGCAAAGCTCACAATCCACGTGTTCTTGAGGTAGCTGCCCGTGGACGAGGGAATCTCGGCCGTGCCGGTTTTGCCCACGACCTCGATGCCCTTGATGGAGGCCTGCGTGCCCGTGCCGCTTGTGACGACAGACCTCATCATCTTCGTGACTTGGTCACAGTACTTCTTCTTGGCCACACGCTTGCTCTTGGAGAACTTGGACGTGAGCTCCTTGGACTTCTGCGTGTTGTTGGGCGTGCCCACGAGGAAGTGCGGCACGTGCATGACGCCGTCTTGCTCGAGCGCGCCGTATGCGCGGATGAGCTGCATGCCCGTTACGGCAACGCCCTGGCCAAAGGTGATATTGGCGGCCTGCACGCCGTCCCAATCGGCGCTTTTCTCGAGCTGGCCGCTTGCCGCGCCCGGGAAGTCCACCCCGGTGTCTTGCCCAAAGCCAAAGGCCTTGTAGGTCTTGTAGAGCTTGCTTAAGCTCACCTTGCGCGACGCCATGACGGTGCCGATGTTGGAAGAGTCGGCGATGATTTTGGTGAGCGACATCGTCTCGGTGCCGTTGCGCTCATGCGAGTCGGTGACGCTGTGGTCGTAGACCTTGAGCTTGGCCGGCACTTGGAAGGTCGTGCTCGTCGTCACGCTGGAGTTTGCCAGCACAGAATACGCGGTAAAGACCTTGTAGGTGGAGCCTGGCTCGTAGGAATCGGCGATGCTCCACAGCTTGCCCAGGTCGTAGTCGTAGGTAACCTTGCCCTTCTTGGATTTGTTTTTCACAAACGACGCGCAGGCGTAAATCTCGCCGCTGCTCGCGTCCATGACTGTGACGCTGCCGCCTTTTGCAGAGTACTTCTTCACGGCTGCTTTGAGGCTTTTTTCTGCCTTTTGCTGCAGCTTGATATCTATGGAGGTCACGATGTCCTCGCCGTCGGTGGCCTTGTTGACCACGATGGCGCCGCCGGCTATGGGCGTGCCGTCGCTGCCCTTTTCCTGCGAGACCGATCCGTTCGTGCCCGCCAGCAGAGAGTCATACTGCAGCTCGAGCCCGGACGTGCCGCGGTAGGACTCGCTTAGATCCGTCCTGCCTGCGACCTCGTCGTCGCTCACGATATTGCCGTCGGAGTCCACCATCTTGAGGCCCACCGTGCCAATCACTTGGCTGCCGATCGAGCCGTTGGGATAGACGCGCGTGGTGTCATCTTCGTAGTAAACGCCCTCGAGGTTGGCCGCGGCCAGCTCCTCTTTGAGCTCGGCGGCTAGGTCCTTGTCGCAGCGGCGCACGATGATCACGTAGGCGGTGTTCTCGCGCGTGACCATCTCGTAGTAGTCGTCGTAGCTTGTGTCGTAGGTTGCGCCCAAGACCTCGTAGAGCTTGGTGGCGACAGCCTCTGCCGCAGGCTCAAGCGACGCTTTCTCCTCGTCAGACACCGATTTGGCGTAGTCGATGTCATTGGGGTTCACGTTGATGGTCACCGATTCTATGCTCGACGCGATGACCTCGCCGTTGCGGTCGTAGATAGTGCCGCGCTTGGCGATGTCGGTGCTCACCTTGTTGTGCTGGTCGTCGGCCATGCCAGACAGCATGCCCGCGTCGATAATGGTGAGCTTTACCAGCCCAAAAAAGACCAGCAGTACCAACAGGCCAAAGATCCCCAGGATGAGGTACATGCGCAAATTGTTGTTGGGGGCGCTTGAAGACGAAGGCGCGGCGCCGTTGGCGCCGCGCTGCTGTAGCCAGTTGAAGAACATGAAAACGCCCTACTTGAGACCTACGGCGTAGTCGGTGATGGTCTTGAGCGTCTTTGAGATGGATATCGAGCCATCGGCAAAGGTCTTGGTGGAGGGCTTGACCACTACCGTCAGACGCTCTGTGTTCTTGGGCGCGCTCATGCCGATCTTGGCGGCCTTCTTCTGAATCGTCGTGGGATTGGAGAGCACGGAGTGCTGAATCTCGAGCTCGTTGCCGGTGGCGCGGGCCTCCTCGATCTGCGTTTGCAGGCTGGCGGATGCCTCCATGGCTTGCACGGTGGACACCGACATAAAGACGCGTGTCAGGCACACAACTGCGAGCACAGCGATGACCACCATCGCCGCCTTGAAGCCGTGTACGGCCGCCATCGACAGCTTGGGCGCATGCTGTGCGCTGCGGCCTTCACCTGGAATGACGCGCCAGTTGCGGCGCGGCTGGGATTGCGGGTTGCGCTCGGGGCGGGGCGCCTGCCAAGGCTGCTGCAAGTCCACAGCGGCAGAGGAGCTCCAGGCTTCGTAGTCGTAGGCGCTGTACCGTTGACGTGCTGCCGATGCCACGATGATCCTCCTCCTTGTGCCTTACCGGGGCCTTTGCCCCTACAGTTTCTGAGCTACGCGCAGCACAGCGCTGTGCGCGCGTTGGTTCCTTTCAATCTCCGCTGCCGACGGTTTAATCGGCTTGCGGGTGATGACCTTGAGTACCGGCTTCTTGCCGCACACGCACACCGGAAAATCCGGTGGGCAAGTGCATGGGTTGGCGGCTTTGCGAAACGCCTCCTTGACGATCTTGTCCTCGAGCGACTGATACGACATGACCGCGATGCGCCCCTTTGGGTTGAGCCACCTGATGGCGGCCTCGAGCGCTTTGGACAAGACCTCCATCTCGTGGTTGACCTCCACGCGCAGCGCTTGGAACGTGCGCTTTGCGGGGTGGCCGCCTTCGCGGCGCGCCTTAGCGGGGATGGCCCGCTTGATGAGGTCCACGAGCTGGAAGGTGGTGAGTATGGGCTGCTCGTCGCGCTCGCGCACGATGAACTTGGCGATGCGCGCGGCCCATTTCTCGTCGGAGTAATCGCGGAGAACCCGGGTGAGATCTGCTTCGTTATAGGTGTTGACGATCTCTGCTGCGGTTAGGGTGTTGTTACCCGGATCCATGCGCATGTCTAAGGCGGCGTCTTCCCGGTAGGAAAAGCCGCGCTCGGGAAAATCGAGCTGAGGGGAGCTCACTCCAAGGTCGAACAAAATCGCGTCGACGCCGGGGACCTGCGCTTCTACGAGCAGGCGGTCCATATCGCCAAAATTACCTTTGAGCAAGATGGGCGCAATGCTAAGCCCGGTGCTTGCCAGGCGCTTGCCCGCTGCTTCCAAGGCGATGTCGTCTTGGTCGATGCCCAAGAGGATGCCGCTTGGCGCGATGCGGCGCGCCGCTTCCAAGGAGTGACCCGCGCCGCCCAAGGTGCAATCGAGGTACACGCTGCCATCGTGCAGTTTGAGCGCCTCCATGCATTCCTCGAGCATTACGGGAATATGCCGGAATTCAAGTGTCAAGGTTCAAGCCCTACACCATGAAGTCGTCAAACGAGATGCCCTCCATGGCCTCCTCGTAGGATTTGACGTCCCATATCTCGATGTGGTCGTCGTCGCCGATGATCAAGACATCTTTGGTGATGTTTGCATCCTCGCGCTTACGAACCGACAGCGTGATACGGCCAGCCGAGTCGACCGACGTGTTTTCCGCCGAGGCGTTGAGCATCTTGCGGAACATCACGTCTTTCCTAGAGCGCTGGTTGTAGCCGCTCGTGCCGTCTTCCTTTGGGGGGAAGAAGGCCTCGACCCATTTGGCGTAGCCCTCCTCGGAAAAGACGGACAGTCCCCCAAACACGCCGGGGACGACCACTACCTCGTCCGGAAGAGCCTTGCGGAACTTGGCAGGCAGCGACACGCGTCCCTTGGTATCAACAGTGTGCTGATATTCGCCATGGAACTGCATTGCCACCTCCCCAATCCTTCAAGGGTTAGAGCTTTGGCAGCCCCCCAATGCTGTGTTTTGGGTTCGTTTAAGGGAGACTGCTTGCTGCAGTATATCCCATTTTGCCCCACAATATGGGCAAACATGGCCATTTAACCCACATTGTGCCTCCTCGTGGGCCACAACTAATCGGTTTTAGAGCGTAAAAAGAGATGGCAACCACAAGATGTTGTGATTGCCGTGAAGCGCTGGCACTAGTTATGCCATAGGGGATAACGGGGGATGATTTCCCATGAATTTTTCGTGTGCGGTCTGGCGGTAGGCGGCACTTCAGTAGGCAGCTGGCAGCACGGCGCCGTAGGGACTGGCAGCACACAGCGCTGCAGCACCGTAGGCGGCGGGGCGCCGTATGCGCCGCGCGCAAGCGGAGCAGCGGGAAATCATCCTCACAAGCCGATACCGAAGAGGGAAATAAGAGAAGATTTGGCGCGAAACGCCAAATTACGGAACACAACGACTCCGTAAAATGACATTTAGCGCCGGCTTGAACACGGTTCCGGGGATTTTACAGCCAGCATGGCGCGAAACTGTAAATTACGGAATGCTACTCAACCCGTAATTTGGCACTTCGCGCCAAATTACTGCTTCTGCGTCCGATTTAACCTGCAATCTGGCTCCAAACTGCAAATTACGGAATACAGGAGTTCCGTAATTTGGCGTTTCGCGCCATCATGCACAGCTCGCAGCTCTGATTCCATATACACCGCATCAATGTTGCCGCTCTCGCGACAAGTCTCTGACCTGCACTTTTCGGAAATCAGTCTGATTTCAGTCTGATGTTGGTCTGATTTCAGTCTTATTTTGGTCTGATTTTGGTCGGAAGTTTTACGGGTTTTCTCCGCTATGGTTAAAGGTCACGCGATACCTCAATCGTTTGCCCAACTGCCATAAGGAGGTCTTTATGCAAATCGTGCTCGCCGGTGAAAGCGCTTTGGCTTTTTGGGTTTGGGCTACAAGGCCCGACAGCTCACTGAGGGCGCTGCGGCAATGCTGTGGGGACAACGCCCATGACGTAGCAATGCAGCCACTTCCCCAAAGGCGCGGGACAACCTTGGCGCAAGCGCTGCTAAACAATGGGCCACAGCTCCTGCCTTCACCGTACAAACTTTCAATATCGCACGCTCAAATCGAAGGCCTCTGCAATGAACTAGGCATCGTAGGACCATTGTTGGCGTTGGTAAAGGACAAGACTAACAAGCGCACACAAGTGAATCTAATAACACATTCCCTGGCAAACATAAGCAAGCTAGAAGAATTCTACGAACCAATCAAAGGCTTGTTCATTAGCTCGCCCAGGCTCGTTTATGCTCAAATGAGCCGGGACCTCTCAATTGAATCCCTTATCATGCTTGGTTACGAATTGTGTGGGGAGTATTCAACAGATGAAGCGGCGGAGCGAGGTTTCTATAATCGCACACCGCTGACGAATACAAACAGCATATGCAATCTGATAAACGCATCACCCAACCTTGGAAACAAGCAAGCGGCTTTGCGTGCTTTAAATTGCATTGTTGAAGGGACAGCATCTCCAGCAGAATCGCAACTATCAGCAATGCTAACTATTCCGACGCGGTTCGGCGGCTTTGGTTTCAAGCGTCCTAAAGCTAACGCTATCGTTCTGAGCGATGCCAAGTCGCAAAAAGTGTCAAAGCGCAATTGGCGCGCATGCGATCTCTTTTGGGAGGAAGAGCTCGTGGACGTGGAGTATGACAGCGAAGCGTTTCATAGCACACGCGAGCAACGTTTTGAGGATTCCGTTCGACGCAACGCATTGGTAAGCAGCAAAATCAGGGTAATTAGCGTGACGCCTGGGCAATTACGCAGCCGAGAAGAATTGGCCACTGTAGCACTGGTGTTAGCAAGCGCTTTAAACAAACGTCGCCGCACAAAAGTTGAAAATTTCAATGAGCTCAATAAAAAGCTGCACCAATCAATTATTTACGATTATCCAAAATGGCGAAGAGAGCTGTTCGACAATTCAAACCCAAATTCAAGACCTGATCAGCAGATTAACGAGGGTAATGCTGTCGACAATGCGTTGGAGCCAACGCTGGAACCATTCTACGAAATAGCATAGAACACAAGAATCCCGACGGCTTGGCGCGAAGTGTGAAATTACGGAATGCGCTGACTCCGTAAAACGGCGTTTGGTGCCAACTTGGGCACTGGTTCAGGGATTTTGCGGCCAAAGTGGCGCGAAACGACAAATTACGGAATACTACCCAACCCGTAATTTTGCATTTCGCGCCACTTTGTCGCTTCTGCGACCAATTTAGCCTGCAATCTGGTTCCAAACGTCAAATTACGGAATGAGCGAATTCCGTAATTTGACGTTTCGCGCCATCATACCAACGAGGAGTAACAGTTACGACCAAAA
>CAYQLX010000021.1:12254-18701 GCA_964418305.1 uncultured Coriobacteriaceae bacterium
GCTTAGCGCTGGTTGAAGGGCACGATGGTAGCCGGGCGGCCGTTCTCGTAAACGAGCTTGGGCTCGCCTTGCAGCAGCGGCGCAAAGTACTTCTTGGCCTCGTCGGTGATGCCAGCGTAATCGGGCAGGATCCACTCTTTGGGGAACTGCTTAACGTAGTTGGCAAACTCGCTGGCCGGGCCGGCAAAGAACTGCGCGTTGTAAGGCGCGTCGAGGTCTGTGCGCGGTTTGATGCCCACAACGCTGCTGGTGAACTTGCCGTCGGTGCTGCGCATGTGCGCGCTCATGCCCAGCTCGTAAGCCTCGGTCACGTCGACCAAGCTCTGAGCAAAGTTACTGGAACGGGCGGCGCGACTCAGGTCCTGCACCACGCCGCGCGGCGCGATGCCCGCGTCCACGATCATCTGCTTGAGCTGCAGGCCAGCGCCGCCCAAAACAGCGTGCGCAAAGCCGTCGTTGGCGGTACTGCCAGCGCTAATGTAGGTGCCGTCGGCGTAACGGCCGCCTTCACTTACCACGATGTAGCACTCGTTCTTCTCATCCATGCAGCGCTTGACTTGACCCAGGAACGCGTCCTTGTCAAAGGGTTGCTCGGGCAGGACCAGCAGATCTACGTCGCCACTCATACAGCAGCTGGCGGCCAGCCAGCCGGCGTCGCGGCCCATGGTCTCGAGCACGAAGACCTCCGGGCGCGTGTAGGCCGCGTAGTCCAAGTAGGTTGCGTGCGTAATCTCGACAGCGACCTTGGCGGCGCTAGCAAAGCCGGGGCAGTGGTCCACGGGCACGAGGTCGTTGTCGACGGTCTTGGGGATGCCGATGAAGCGCTTGGCGATGCCGTTAGCCGCAGCCCAAGAGCTGAGCGCGTCGACGGTGTCCATCGAGTCGTTGCCGCCAATGTAGAACATGCACTCGATGTCGTGCGCGTCCATAACCTCTACCAAGCGCTCATAATCCTCGGTCTTCTCACGCGACAGTTTGTAGCGGCAGGTGCCTAGGGCGCTCGACGGGGTCTGCTTGAGGATCTCTATCTCATGACCGGGAAGATCGGTGAGGTCGTAGAGCTTGTCGGCCAAGACGCCTTCGATGCCGTGGATGCCGCCAAAGACGCGGTCGTAGTAGGGGTTGAGCTGGTTGGCGCGAATCACGCCGGCCAGGCTTGCGTTGATAACAGCGGTGGGGCCGCCGGACTGGGCAACGAGGCAGTTAGCCATGAGGTCTCCTTGGTTCTTGGGTGTATACGCGCTCATTGTCCCACATTTGCCGGCGCCTCAAGCGCCGCACAAGCACTCGGCACGGCGACACGGCGGCAACAAAGGCATGACAAGCACGGCGGCAGGTGCCGCAGGCACGCTACCATGGCAGCACAGACCCCGATGCCCAAAGGAGGCATGCATGAGCCGCCACACTGCAGACAACCAGACCATCGTCGTAGAGGCCTGCGTTATCGATAACGACGTCGATGAAAGCAGCAACGACGGCACGCAAGGCACCGCTGAGCACGACTACGTCCAAGGCAACAAGGACGCTGCCGCCAAGAAGGCGCGCGGCGTCAAGCAGATGATTGCCGGCGGCGTGATTGCCGCAGCGGGTGTGCCCATGCTCATTCTGCCCGGCCCCGGCATTGCCGCTATCGCAGGAGGCATCGCCCTTGCCGGGCGAGGCTACCAAAACGCCACGGGCAACGATCCGATCAGCGACGAGGTGCGCCAGGATCCAAACTTCGAGCGCGGGCAGCAGGCCGGCGAGGAGTTTGTCGAGCGTATGCGTGACTTTGCCACAGAAGACCTCGCGCCCGCAGGCGCGCGCGTCGCGGCAGATCTCAAGGATGCGGGTGCCGCGGCCGCAAGCTCGATCAAAGACGCCGCAGGGGTGGCCGCCCACGTGGGAGGCCGCGGCGTCAGGGCGGTAGTGGGCGATGAGGCTGCCGATAAAGCAGCCGGTTTTGCTCGCAAGAACATTGCCCCGGCCGCAGATGCCGTCGCGTCCTTTGGTCGCGGTGTCGTTGCAAGCATCAAGCCCCATGCCGCAAAGGCAGCCGAGGCCGGAAGCAAAGCCGCGGCCGCAGCCGGCCAGAAGCTTGCGGACAAAGCACGCGACATGATGCGCTAAAGGAGAAGATGGGTGGGTTGACGGCGTGAATCGCGCCTTGCGCTCAGACTTCGCACCCGAGCGCAAGGCGCAATCCCAAGCTGCGCCGCATACCCCCGCGGCCGCAAGCCAGCCGCAAGCTAGCGGATGCGCTTGAGGATGACGGCAAAGTGGCCGTCGGGGCCACCTTTTGCTGGCAGGCTCTGGAAGAAGCCGGCATCGGTGACGCAATCGTCAAACTCCTCAAAAGCAGGCGCGCACTCGACAATCTCAAAGTCCTTGCCCTGCGCGCTCTTAAGAAACGAGGCCACGACCTCGTCGTTCTCACGTCGCAGGATAGAGCAGGTGGCATACACCATCACTCCCCCGCGCGCCACGTACCCGGCGGCTGATTTGAGCATCCCCAGCTGGATGGCGGCCAATGCGCTCACGTCCCTCTTCTTGAGGCTCCAGCGAATCTCTGGGTGACGACGCAGGGTGCCGGTGCCGCTGCAGGGCGCGTCGATGAAGACGGCATCAAAGCTTTGCGGCAGACCCTGCACACTATCGAGGTCTGTCGCATCGCCCACATGGGTATACACGCCGGGGACATGCTGCTCTGCCATGCGCTGGCGCAAGAGATCAGCCTTAAAGGCGTGCACGTCGACGGTATGAATCACAGCCGGCTGGCGATACCAGGCATAGGCGTTGCGCTGCATGAGCATGGTCTTGGTGCCGCGCCCGGCGCCTATCTCAAGCACCGTGCCGTCCACAGGCACCATGCTCGCCACCTGCTGCGATGCTAAGTCTGCCGCAAAACGCGCGCCGGGCAGGTAGGGGTTGTCCACCATGTAAGTGGGCGCCGGCTCAAGGAAGGCCTCGAGCATGTCCTCGGTCGCTTGGATGCCATATTGCATGAGCAGCGAGTCGCAAAACCACTGCTGCACGCCGTAGTAGCGGGCAAAGGCCGTGTGCTCGGTGTCCTTGTCGCCCCAAGGAAACTCCTTAGCATCAGCGGCCATCTTGCGCAGCACAGCGTTGGCAAGGCCTGCCGCCTTGCGAGCAACTAGACGCACCATCTCGACACCTTGGTCGACGACCACATGGTCGGGTTTGTGCAGGTAGATGAGCTCGTAAGCGCTGATGCGCAAGGCGTCGCGCACGTCGTCTTTGATGTCTTTGAGGCTGTTGAGGTTGCGATTTATGAGCTCGTCAAGCGTGCCCGCGCACATGACCACGCCAAAGACTAGGACTTGCATGTAATCAAAGTCCTCTTGCGAATCCCGCCAAGAGCCGCGGCGCGCGTCAATGAGCTCGCGAGCATAGGCGTCGCGCTCGCGCACCTCGCGCACCAACTGCACGGCCGCTTTGCGCGCAGGCGTGAGCTTGCCCGCAGCGGGCTTTGAGCCCTTGCTCGCAGCCTTGGGCTTCTTGGTGCGGTTTGCAGGATTGCTTTGCGACATGCGGTCTTCCTTCGAGGGTTTATCGACTAAATCGCCCGCCGCAATCGGCGCGGCGATGCAGGGTCAAGGCAGCGGCGAGCGGGCTGGACGCGCCAAAACGCAGCGCTACAGGGCGCTCCAGACGGGATCGGCAGCACGCAAGCCGTTAATCCACCCAGCAGCCGGCATCTCTTTTTTGCCCTGCGGCTTGACGGAGCAAAGCTCCAGGGCGCCACTGGCAAAGCCGAGCACGATGCGCTTTTTGAGCAGCAACACGGCGCCTGCCTCGACGCTTTCTGCCGCGGGTTTAGCGCTTGTCACCGTGACCTCCTTGCCGCAGACCACGCAGCGCGCCGGTGCGCGGTTGTTGGACGCCAAAACGCGACGCCATGCGCTATCGGCGCTAAGCTCGGGCGCAAGCAGCGTCTCGTCCTTGGAAATCTTGTCGGCATAGGTGACGAGCGACTCATCTTGAACTTGCCAGCAGGCGTTGCCGGCTTCTTCGGCGGCAAGAGCCTCGACCATGCCAGCCGCTCCTATGCGTCCCAGCACGTTTGTGAGCTCGTCGGTGGTCTTGCCAGCGGTGGGCACGCTGCCAGCGGTGATGTAATCGCCTGCGTCGAGCGCAAGCTCGACCTTCATCGAGCAAACACCGGCGTATTCATCGCCAGCCAAAATAGCGCGATGGATGGGGGCGGCGCCTCGCCAGCGCGGCAGCAGCGACGCATGGACGTTGTAGGCTCCCAGGCGCGGCACGTCGAGCACGCTTTGCGGCAAGAGCATGCCGTAAGCGGCCACTACCAGGGCGTCGGGCTTGAAGGAAGCCAGCTGCTCGACGGCAGCGGGGTCTTTGAAGGTAGCCGGCGTAAAGACGGGGATGCCCAGCTGCTGGGCTGCGACCTTGACCTCGCTGGGGCGCAGCTCCTTGCCGCGGCCGGAGGCGGCGTCGGCGCGCGTGTAGGCCGCCACGACGTCGTGACCGGCGTCGATAAGCGCTTGCAGCGTGTAGACGGCGAAAGCGGGGGTGCCCATGAAGACGATGCGCATCTAGCTAACCTCCCCCGGGCGGGCGCCGCGCTGACGGGCCTCGTCGTACTCCTTGAGCGCTTGCAGGCGGGCGAGCGGCTCGAGCCTATCCACAAAGGTCATGCCGTCCAAATGGTCAATCTCATGCTGCATGCAGCGGCCAAACAGCCCGTCGCTCTTGTAGCGCACGAGCTCGTAATCCTCGTTGTAGCACTCGACCTCGACCCACGCCCAGCGCTCGACGTCGCCGGTGATGCCGGGCACCGACAGGCAGCCCTCGCCGTTGACCACCGTCTCTTGGGAATGATCCACGATGCGCGGGTTGATCATGGTCAGCGCGTTCTTTTTGAGCGGGCGGCCGTTTTCGTCTTCTTCGATCCAATCGCAATCGATAACCACAAAGCGCTTGAGAAGCCCCACCTGCGGCGCGGCGATGCCAACGCCGTCGGTCTTGTACATGAGCTTGGCCATGGCGCGGGCGAGCTTCTTTATGGATTTGTCGCCAATCTGGACAGGCTCGCAGACTTCCCTGAGCATGGGGTCGGGCAGGGTGATGATGTTCATCGGCTTACTCCTAGCGCTTTGTTCGCATTTGGTCGCTAGTATAGCCAAAGACGCAGCCCAGCCGCACGCGCAACCGGGCACTAGCAGCTTGGCGGCGGCGAGTTTTGCGGCTGCGGAGTACTGCGGGCCGATGGCTGCGAAGTGCGGCGAGCAGCAGGGCGTGGCAACGTACAGCGGACGGCAGAGCGCAGCGCGCGACCGCAGTAGCTGCCAGCAGAGCGCGAGTTACTTCTTGCGATAGGCCAGCCAGTAGAGGATGCCGACAAAGATTGCTCCGCCGACGATGTTGCCCAGCGTGGCAAACGCGATGTTGTAGAAGCAGCCAACGATAGGCAGCACGCCAACGCTGCCGTAGCCCATCGCGGACGCGACGGTGCCCATGGGCAAGAAGAACATGTTGGCTACGCAGTGCTCAAAACCCATGGCCACGAAGGCGGTAACGGGAAACACGCAGGTAAAGATTTTGTCCACGACGCTTCTGCCCGCAAAGCCCATCCACACGGCCAGGCACACGAGGAAGTTGCACATGATGCCGCGGCTAAAAATCGCAAGCGGAGTCAGAGCCTCTTTGCCGCTTGCCACGGCGACCATCTGATTGCCGATGGTGTTGTCGCCGGCTTTGAGGGCCATCACGCCTGTGCCGACGATGACGAGCACCAAGATGAGCGAGCCCACCAGGTTGCCCACGTAAACGACGACCCAGTTGCGCACGAGCTTGCCCCAGCTGATCTTGCCGTCCATGGCGCCAATGACCATGAGCGAGTTGCCGGTAAAGAGCTCGGCGCCGGCGATGACGACCAAGATGAGGCCGATGGAAAAGACCAAGCCACCCAGCAAGCTAGCGGCCGCAAAGCCCAGGGTTTGGTCGGCTTTGACGTAGGTCATGAAGAGCGCGCCTGTGCCGATAAACAGGCCCGCTGCCACCGCGAGCCACCACGTGCGGCCCAGCGGCATATCCGCCTTGCCCATCCCGACGCTTTGCGCCTTGGCGGCAATCGCCGCGCCTGCAAGGTGGTCGGGCTTGACGGCCGCGACATCCGCCTTGGTTATCTGATCGCTCATGTCCTCACGTCCTCATGTTTTATGCGCCGCGCGGCTTTATGCCGGCGGCCGAGTAGTATCGGCAACGATGGTAGTCAAAACTCCGCACAGCCAGCGCTTCCGAGGCGTTTCAATGCGGCGGAAGCGTGCAGATTTGCGGCTAGGGGCAGATGGGCGCCCATGCCAGCAAACGCAGGGCTTACACCTGCGGGTCTGTCTGAGTCGCGACTAGATTCCTCGACTACGGCCCCTACCGGGGCCTACGCTCGGAATGACAAAACCCGCCCAGGGGCGCCCCTGCCAGCAG
>CAYQLX010000021.1:18801-21525 GCA_964418305.1 uncultured Coriobacteriaceae bacterium
ACCGGGGCCTACGCTCGGAATGACAAAACCCGCCCAGGGGCGCCCCTGCCAGCAGACGGCGAGCCTTAGGCGTTGGCAAAGCGGATGAGGCCGCTACCTGCGACAAAGCTGCCGATGCGCCAAGGCTTGCGGCCTGTGCGCTCCATAAACTCGCGCTCGAAGGTTGCTGCGTCTTGCTGCGCAAGCGCGACAAGCAGGCCGCCGCTTGTCTGAGGGTCACAGATGATGCCCATGCGGTTATCAAACGACTCGTCGTCAAGGGCGCCTTGGCTTACGAAGCCCTCTGCAGAGTCCATAAGAGTGAAGGTGCGGCTGGGGCGGCAGTACGCCAGGTTGAGCTCCCATGCGCCGTCAAAGAGCGGTATCGCGTCAAAATCAAGCACCGCGTCCAACCCGCTTGCGTCCACCATCTCGTGCAGATGGCCCGCCAGCGCAAAGCCGGTAACGTCGGTTGCCGCGTGCACATTTGCCGTCAGCATAGCCTCTGACGCCGCGCGATTAAGTTCGCACATGCTCTCTATGACCGGGGAGAACTGCTTTGCCGTGCACTCCCCTATCTTGTAGGCCGCGCTCATGATTCCCGTGCCGATGGGCTTAGTGAGGTAGAGCACGTCGCCTTCCTGCGCGCCCACGTTGCGCACGACGCGCGCAGGGTCCACCAGGCCAAAGACACACAAGCCGTACTTGGGCTCTTTGTCGTCGATGGTATGCCCGCCGCAGACCGTTGCGCCGGCCGCCGCAACGGCATCCGCCCCGCCGCGCAGAATGTCGCGCGCCACGGCGGTGCCCAGGGCGCAGTCCAGCGCCATAACGTTGAGCGCAACCGTAGGCCGCCCGCCCATGGCATAGACGTCGCTGAGCGCGTTGGTAGCTGCCACGCGCCCAAAGTCATACGGGTCGTCTACCAGCGGAGTTAGGAAGTCCACCGTCATGACACAGGCTTGGCTTGGCCCTACCTGGTAGACAGCCGCATCGTCGCTCGTCTCAAAGCCCAAAAGCAGGTTCTTATCTGTCGCGACACTTATAGAGGGGAGTATGTCTTTGAGGTCGCCCGGACCCCACTTGGCGGCTCAACCACCTTTGCTCGTGAGCTTTGTGAGATAGACCTTCTCGTCGTCAGACATGGCAACCCTCCCCTCTTAGAAAACTCGGCTTGCGGATGCACCGCACCAAAAGTGTGTCGAGATACGGCGCTTAGGTCTCGATGATACCAATAAGCCGCGGCAGCTGCTGTTTGCGGCAAGTCGCGAAGTGACGCGGGCGCACGGCTAAGGCGTCGGACACACAGCCAACGCTACGTATTACCGCAGGGCAATTTGAGGAGGAGAGTGAGGCGGCGCGGAAAACCGGATGGAGAGAGGAGTCCGGTTTCCCGCTGGAGGTGCCGCCTCGAAGTCGAGAGCGGTGCGAACTTGGAGGAGGTTCGCATCATTGGAGAGAGAAGTTAGCGATTAGTTAGCTCGTGTTAACTTCTGCAACCACTATAACCCAATGAGTTAGTCTTTGCAAACTTTTTTTGGAATTTTCTCTGGTTGCTCCCCTAGCAGCCCTATACAGCCGCCCCCACGGGAACGATGCCCGTGTGCAGGGCGGCCGCACCCATCATAAAGGGCTTGTAGCTCACGCCCACTAATCCGCAATCTTTAAAGAGCTTGGCAAGCTCGTCTTTGCTAAGAAACTCCTGCGTGCTCTCATACAGCCACACGTACTCACTACGCTTGGACAAGCCGCCGCCCAAAACAGGCATGACGCCCTTGTAATAGACCTGGTAGAAGGGCTCGATGAGCGCGTTATCGGGTACGGATGCATCTAGACAGGCAACCAAGCCGCCGGGGCGCGTGACGCGTGCCATCTCGCTTACGACCTGCTCGTAATCAGGCGTGTTGCGCAGCCCAAAACTCACCACGCAGGCATCGAAGGTGTCGCTATCAAAGGGGAGCTCCATGGCGTTGCCCTCGACGAGCATGACATTGTCCATCCCCTGCGTGCGCTCGCGCGCGACCTCGAGCATCTGGGCCGAGAAGTCCAGCCCCACAACCATGACGTTGGGATCTGCCACGGCGATGCGCTGCGTGATATCGCCCGTGCCGCAGCACACGTCAAGCACCTTGCCCACGCTGTCTTGCGGGCAGGAGGACAGCGCCGCGTTGACGAGCTCGCGCTTCCAGATATGGTGCATGCCCAGCGATATGCGGTTGTTGGCTGCGTCGTACTGGCTGGCGACAGACTCGAATACGCCGTGCACGTGCTCTTTTGCCATGGTCGAAACGCTCCTTTGCGTGGATGTCTTTGCGCGGATGTAGCCTTAGGGTGGCTATTGTAGCGCGGCTCTAGCGGTTATCGGTAAAGACGCTGAGGTAGTAGAGCAGCTGCATGATGCTCGTGAGCGCGGCGGCCACGTAGGTAAGCGCGGCGGCGGTGAGCACCGTCTTGGCGCCGTTGCCGGCAATACCCAAGGTGCCCCTAGCGTAGGCCAGACCGCGGCGCGACGCGTTGAACTCTACCGGCAGCGTGACGACCTGGAACAAGACGGCAAAGCCGTAGACAAAGCATGCCAACAAGATCAAGCCAGTCATGTTGAGGAAGATGCCAATCATCAGCAGGATGAGCCAAGCGCTCGACCCAAAATTGGCCAGCGGCACAAGCGCGCTGCGCACGCTCATGGGGGCATAGCCAGTGGCGTGCTGAACGGCGTGGCCGCACTCGTGGCAGGCGACCGCCGCG
>CAYQLX010000022.1:0-20414 GCA_964418305.1 uncultured Coriobacteriaceae bacterium
ACCCGTGATCTCCGCCGTGAAAGGGCGGCGTCCTAAACCGCTAGACGATGGGGGCACAAAGCCTTCGTATTATTACGCAAAAGAAAGGTCGTGTGAACCCCCTAATTTTCCCTGCACCGCATGGCTGCCGAGTTTTGCCTAGGGTATATCTCTGTATTAGATATATCTGCCTTTACCTGCGGTTTTGCCGAATAAAAGCTCAAAAGTGTCAAGCAAATACATCCGATTTGGTCCTTTTGACCCTTGCAACAGCACGGCAAAACACCTGAAACCGGTCTTGTTTTGGTCTTGGTTTGGTCTGAAGTTCAGCAAGGTTTGCTCTCTAGTCTTGTGCTCACGCAAGAGCAGCTGCTCCACATGGATCGGCTGACAGCTAGAGATCGGATGTGCCATGAGCTTTCTTGTCATCTTTGTAATCGTCGCCTTCGCACTGGGTTACGCAGTAATCCCGAGTGCAACAAAAAAGCTTTTGATCTTCAAATACCAAGAGATCAACAAAGACTGGCTAGAAAGCCTCAACAGCTACGCCAATCACATGCGCTTCGTCCGCAAGAAGCCCGCCTTAGATGGCGAGCGCGTCGAGAGAAGCATGGCACAGTGGCAGGCAAGGCAGGTCGTCTTGGTCAACGGCGGCAAGCTCTCCTATGAGAAGGTAGCTGCTCTGCGTGATGCCGGCGTCATAGGCGCTGCAACGCGTGGGCACGAGTCAACGTTTTTGCTACCGCATGAGCACGAGGTAGAAGCCTCGTACCATCTGCGCTGCACCTTGCCCATGCGCATCCTGTGCGGGGTAAGCCTTGCCGCAATCGCCACCTTGCTGGCATTGGGCGACGCCAATCCCCTCGCATGCGCAAGCGGCACCTTTGCCGGTGCTGTCATGATCGCGACGTTCATATGCGACATGCAGGCAAGGATTATCCCTTGGCAGCTGTGCCTGGCCTTTGGGGCGACATCGTTTGTCTTTGCAGCCAGCATATCTGGGGCAAGTGGCGTTATCACCTCATTGGGCTGCGCTTTTGCCGTGTGTCTTTTGCTCAACCTCACCAACTGCGCGATGCAGTTTTTTACAGGAAGCCCTGCTATAGGCAGCGGCGACCTCAAGTTCATCCCCATGATCTGCATCTTCTCAGGTCTGACGGGAACCATCTGGGGGTTTATGGGCGCAAGCGTCGTGATGGCTTTGATCGCCCTTGTGACCGTCTTGTTCAAAGGCGGCAACTTGAGAAGCTACGTCCCTTACGCACCTGGCCTGGGCTGTTGGTACGCCATCGGCCTCATAGCAAGGATTGCAGCCGTATAAACCCGCATGGCAGCGGGCGGCACAAGGCCGCCCGCATCAAACGAGAAAGGAACCACCCATGTTCAAGAACTTCATCACCGACGAGCCCGGCAACGGCGCAGAGACCGTAGAGATTGTCATCGGCATCGTGTGCTCTGTGGGTTTGGGCGCAGCCCTTCTGAGCTTCCAGGGAATCCTGCGCGAGGCCATAAGCAGCACCGGCACGTCCATCAGCACGCTGTTTAGCAACCTAGGCAAGACCGCTTAGAGCAGCACGGGCAAAGCGCGAGAAGTCAGCGAGAGGAGGTGCTATCTGCCATGAGATGGACGCAAGTCCATGTGGGCACAGACGAATGCGGTGCTGCCGCAATAGAGCTGCTGTTTGCCATTCCTTTGGTGCTGGTCTTTGCAGCGGGAATCCTCGACTTGAGTACCTATATAGAGCGAAACATCACCTTGGACCTAGCAACGACGGCAGCCGTGCGCTACTGCATGGACGACCCGAGCCGCATTCAAGACGAGGCGTCTATCAGGGAGTACTTGGGCAAGGTCGAGCCGAGCCTGGGCAGCTTTGGGATGCGCATAACGCAGGGGTCCAGCTACAAGCAGAAGTACACGCACCTCTTCTTTATCGACGAGAGCGAAAGCGCCCTAAAGCGGACGTCTTACTGCTCGTACCAGCGCTTCAAGATCGAGCTCTCCTACAAAAGCGAGTTCAAGACCTTGGTGGGCAAGGGCATCTCCCTTGCCTGCGGCGGCGACGGCTCACTTACGGCCTCAAACAGCAAATCGGGATCGTTGGACAAGACAGACGGTGACACATGGTAGTCAAGAACAGGAAAAAACTAACGGCAGGTGAAGACGGCGCCGAGACGATACAGCTTGCCATGGCCGTCCCTATGGTCTTTGTAGCTGCGATGGCAACAGTCCAGCTAGGACTCATGGCGTTTTGCGTGCTCACGCTAGACGGCAGCTCGCAGCAGGCGGCATGGGCCGTGGACTTAAGCGAGCTTGAAAGCAGCGGCAGCCCGCAAAACGCCAACGCGCTCGTGCTGAATCAGATAAAGAAGAGCTCTGTGGGGTTGGACTTTACCAAGCTCACGGTAAGCGGTGCGGCCTTTACCTCGTCTGATATCTACAGCATGCCCGCAACGTCAAAGCCTATAGCCAACCGCCAGGTCTTAAGCGACGGAGACGACCGCTACCAGCTGATGCAGATGACGCGCGAGACACATGCGGGGCTTGTCGAGTTTGACGTCAGCTACGAGCTGCCCACGCTCATAGAGATACCTGGACTTGCGCATGTCACGGTGACCAAGCACATAGCCAGAGAACGGGTGGCCTCTACGAGGACGGAGATCAGCTGATGAGAGCAGATGAGACCGGCAACGTGACAATCATGACGCTTCTCTTGATGGGAAGCCTTGCGGCCGCGCTTGTCATAGCTTTGGAGTTCGCTTGCGTCTACGCGCAAAAGCTCGTCTTAGACAACTACCTCAACATCGCACGCGAAGAGACGTTTTCTGCGGGATTCGACATGCAGCTCAAAAGCTCGTCTAACCCTGTACAGCTCATCAGCAGCAAGCTCGTCGAGTCACTCAGAAGCAACGGTTACAACGGAGAGATTGTCATCGAGTTCTACGAGGCCACGCGCAAAGAGATCGAGCAAGCAAACCCGCTCATAGACAGCGCAGAAAACGTCCGGGTTTTGGTCTACCAAGCGCGCCTTGAGGCAACGCACGAAAACGTCGTCGCCCCTGCAGCTTGGCTTTCCGACATCTTGCTCTCGAGCGCAACCTGCGCATCGATGTGCCCGTATTCGCTGCACAAGACCTACAGGCCGCCAGGCGTAGAAGGGCAGCTTTGGCAATGCACAGCGCAGGCAGGCTCGAGCAGCGTCGAAATCCAGAGCAGCGCGGCCCAGATGCCCGCCACGCTACGAGCCGCGCTAGACGACGGCCTCAAGAAACCGACCGAGCTTTTTGAGGCAAACCAATGACGAAAGGAAACAACGTGATACCCAAACCGAGCATCGCACAAAAAGCAAAGGGGGCGCCTCAAGGCAGCGACGGACAAGACCGATCGCAGCGCGACATCAACGCGAAGGTCGCGCGCCTCGCAACGATTACGTCGGTCAGTGCCTTTGTGGCCACCGGCTGCCTCATCTTCGCCTTTGTCACTCACTCCCAGGCCTCCACCGCCTTGGCAGATGTCGAGTCCGACATGAAGACAGCCGTAGTTGCCGCAAAGCAGATTGGACAGGGGTCGACCATCACCGCCGACATGGTGACGACGATGCAGATCCCGGGACGCTACATAGCAAGCGACACGCCTTCTTCAGTAGAGGAGGTCGTAGGCAAGCAGGCTGTTGTTTGCATGAAAGAAAACGCCCAGGTAAGGACGGCATGCCTCAATCGCAACGACGACAGCTCATCGCTTGCAAGCCGCATCTCCAAGGGCATGAAGGCCGTGAGCATAAGCGTCAACACCGAGACTGACTTTGCGCAGTCACTTCTGCATCAAGGAGACCGCGTGAGCCTCTACTGCTTTGAAGACGGCAAGAAAATGCGCATATGCAAGGACGCAGAGGTGCTGGCCCTCGACGGCTACACGAGCTATGCGGATTTGAGCGACGACGGCGTTACCGCCGAGTACTCGACCGTCACGGTAGAGGTAAGCAAATCCAAAGCAGAGGAGATAAGGGGCCTCCAAGACAGCAAGTCAAGCATCTGGATGGTGCTCACCGCAAGTACAGACGTTAAACGCTAGGGGGCGCCGATGGATTACGAGGTAAAACAGCGGTTCAAGCTTGGGCTGCAAGAGCAGATAGCGAACAAAGTCTCCCTCAACGGCACCGACGACGAGACGGTCAAGGAGCTCATCAGACAAACCGTGAGCGAGGCAGCCGAGCTCTCTGGAGACTTATCGGATGAGGAGCGCGACGACCTTATCGAGGACTTTATCAACGAGTTCCTCTACTTTGGGCCGCTGCAACCGCTGCTGGCTGACGAAACCATATCAGAGATCATGGTCAACGGCGGAGGCATGGACAGCGAGGGCAACTGGCTGCCGCACGAGGTCTGGATCGAGCGCGACGGCGTGCTCAGCCGTTGCGAGGACGTGCGCTTTGACGGCGAGGAGCACGTAAGGCGCATCATGAACAGAATCTGCGCGCGACAAGGGCGGCGCATAGATGACAGCAACCCCATCGAGGACGCATCGCTGCCGGATGGCTCGCGCTTCAACGGGACGGTCTATCCCGTTGCCGTCGACGGAAGCTGCTTTAACATCAGGCGTTTTAGCCAGGACATGCTCACCGCAGACGAGCTCGTCGACACAGACAGCGCATCGAAGGCAGAGATGGAGTTCTTGCTCACCTGCGTTGCCGCCCGCTGCTCGATTCTCATCAGCGGCGGCACCGGCAGCGGCAAGACAACACTGCTCAACGTTTTGGCGAGCGCCATCCCCGAGCACGAGCGCATCATCACCATAGAGGACACCTGCGAGCTATTGGTGCATCGCCAGCACGAGCATGTCTTGAGGTTGGAGGCGCGCAAACCCAACGCAGAAGGTGCCGGAGAGATTACGCTCGACGATCACCTGAGAGCGAGCCTGAGAAAGCGTCCGGACCGCATCATAATCGGCGAATGCCGAGGCCCCGAGGCATATACCATGCTCGAGGCCATGAACACAGGCCACGAGGGGTCTATGACCACGATTCACGCCAACGACCCCGTTTCTGCGCTGAGGCGCCTTATGACGCTTGCAAAGCAAGGAGACTCGACGCTGTCGGAGCAGACCGTCAAGGCCAAGATAGCCGCGGCGCTCGACATAGTCGTCCAAATCCAGAGGGCAAGCGACGGCAGCAGGCGTATTACGTCGATCGAGGCGATAGGAGACTACGTCGACGGGCATATCCAACACGAGCAGCTCTTCTACTACGACAAAGCCAACGGCGACGAGCAGGCAGCCGCGCACAAAAGCAGCCATCTGCAACCACCGCAGGTCAGGGAAAAGATCGGCAACGCAGGCTATGTCTACGACCCCTTGTGGTTTTTGGATGATTCGGAGGCGGCGTGATGGAGGCCTTGTTCAACATCGTCTGCTTTGCGCTTAGCGTGGCCATCGTCGCTGTGGCGCTGTGCTCTGTGGGGCGCGTATCGGCCGTACGCAAGGAGCTTGCAGAAAACGAGGCCGGGCTTTTGTTAAGGAAGGCGCGCGCATCGGCTATGGGCGCCGCGAGCCAGGAGAGCAGGATCGAAGCAACGGAGCTTGAGGGCCTTGCGGCAAAACTCGCAGACGCAGGCATCCACACCAGCGTGCGCTTTTGGGTGGCCATGAGGACAGGCTGCAGCCTAGTTGCCGCGCTTGTCTGCTTTGCGCTGGCGGCGGCATCGACGACACAAGGTGGCGCGGTGCCCGGACTTGTGGCAGGGGCTATCGCCTTTGGCGCGTGCACTGCGGCCTTTGAGAAATACGTAAGCATCAAAACGCGCAAGCAAACGCTGCTCTTAGAAAAGCAGCTGGCCCAGATGGAGATGCAGCTTGCAGAAAACTCCCGAGGCGGACTGCCGATTGCAAGATCGGTGCTGTCTTGCGCCGATCTTGCGCAAGAGCCGCTCAAGGGCCATCTCAAACGGCTCTACAACGAGATGACCTATTCCAACTGCACGTTGGCAGACGGGTTTTCAAACATGGCCAAAAGGACGCAGTCCCAGGACGCGAGACTTTTGGCCAACGTCATCGCCGTACAGCAGCGCACAGGCTCCAACCTTGCAGACGCGCTGGACTTTTTGCACGAGACGATATCGAGAAGGCTCGAGATGAGACAGTCGCTGCAAAGCTCGCTGGCAGAGACGAAGATTACCCGCTCGATCGTATCGGTCATGCCCTGGCTGATATTCGCGCTGCTAGCTTTTGCCCCGCTCATCAAGATAGACGGCTTCTGGGAGTTTTACTCAACCAACCCGATTGGCTGGTGCGTCTTGATTGGGTGCGTGGTTGTCGAAGCGCTGATTTTGGCGCTGATATCCCGGATGTCGGACCTCAAACTTGACTAGGAGTAGACATGGGTGACTATACGATACTTCTGGCCTTGGCCTGCGCCATATGCGCAGGTGCGGCAACACGTGCACTCGTCCTCAAGCACTACGCTTTGGCAGATGCCCAGGCAGACGCAAGGGCTGCATCGCGCAAGTCGCAGATGATGCGACGGCAGCAGGCAGCCAAGGTCATGGGGCGCGTGGGTGAGCTGGCCCCGTTCAAGACGTCTGATAACGACGAGCTGTACCGCAAGCTCGGGTGTGCGGGATTACACATGCAACCCGACGTCTGGCGCGGCATCCAAGTCGCAAGCGCGGCAGTGGGTGTCTTGCTAGGAGCAGTGATGCTCATCCAAGGAGCGGACACGGGCCATATCTTCTTTGCCGTCGTCTTTGCGCTGCTGGGAGCCTGCGGCCCCGGTCTCATACTCAAATCGCTTGCGCGAGACAGACAGGCCAAGATTGCTTCTTCGATGGCCTCGACGCTCGAGCTGCTGTCGCTCACGGTCAGAAGCGGTTATCCGCTGGAGCGCGGCATGCGCTTGGTGGCAACGGCATCCCAAGGCCCTTTGGCCGACGAGTTCAAGCAAGTCGACGCCGATATGAACCTTCTGGGGATGAGCCTCGAGCGCGCTTTGCGGCGCATGGACGACCGGTGCAAAGTCGCAGCCGTGACCTCTTTTTCTACATCGCTTATCCAAGCGGCTAAGCAGGGCACGAGCATATCGAGGGTGTTGGATGCCCAGGCACGCATGGCAAGAAACGAGCACTACGCCGCAATGCAGGAGCAGGTCAACAAGCTCCCCGCAAAGCTCGTAGCGCCCATCTTCGCAATCATGATGCTGATCATCGTCATTGCCTTGGTACCGCCCATCTACGACACCGTCTTGGTCTTTGCGGGTCAGGCTCAAGAGGCAGATATCGACGCTATCAGCTCTTCTTCAATCATCAGCTAACCAAAAGGAGGGGACATGTTGGCAAGACAATCAGCTAAGCCCCGCTTGGCCGTCTTGGTGAGGCTCATCGCATGCGCGGCGGCGTTCACCTTGGTCTTTGCGTGCGTCTGCGCGAGTACGGCCTTTGCCGGCTCGATCAAGATTTATAACTCGGGCACGAAGGCGATTGTATCGGCGCCCACAAGCGTCAAGTACAAAGCATCAGAAGTGGGAAAAGCTCTCTGGAATCATGGGACATTCTTCGTCTATTTCTTCGAGGGCACAAGGAGTGCCCAGGTAGACAAGGAAAAGGTAACAGGCTCGGATGTCGCAACCAGCAAAGTATCTGTCCAGTACCAGAAGGGCGTCTCTTGGGCAAAGGTCCATGTTGCCGCCGTCAGCTCGTCCACGAAGGATAACGGCGGCAAGAACTCGAGGCTAAAAAACGATAGCGGGACAAACCTGTATTACGAAGACTATCTGGCCAGCTCCCAGAAGTTCTACGTCTGGATCGGCGAAAGCGGCGGCGACGGTGGAAAGGTGTCTTTGAGGTCGACGACCACTAGAACCGTTTACGCCGGAAACAAGACTTACAAAAACGCAGAGACCATAACCGTCAGCTCCCAGCACGGAGGCAACCACCACGACAACGGAGAGTCGGAGTCGCCTTACTACGACGTCTTAAACATCCCCTTCAAATGGTCGGGCAAAGACGCCCATCAGGTCCCCTATAAGGCTTTCTCCAGTCGTGGCGTTGGCAACAACGACAACTACCATACGTTCTACCGCCTGACTTGGAAGCAATACTCAAACGGCACAACTTACAGCGGCTACTCCCCCTACAAGCTGCAACACAACACGACAAGCGCCGTCAATATCTGGGCGTCCGTGAACCTCGCGTCGGTGGGCATCAGCCTTGCGCCCACGTACACCAACGAGACGCTCAAGACGCCTGCAGATGCCCAGTTTAGAAACACGGACAGCTTCCTGGCCTGCTTTCTTAGGGCTTCCCAGGAGCAGGTGCTCTTAGACACAGAAGGGGGAGCCTTGGTATCTGGCTCAAACGAGTACCGCGGCAATGCCGTCTCCTTCAAGAAAGGCTCATGCATGTCAAAAGTCGCTTTGCCCAAGAAGGGCACGAAGTCAGGCCGCGACGGGACAAAGAACGGGTATCGTCTGGCGGGCTATATATGGAAGTCGGGCACTAATAGAGCGAAGTTTAGCTCGGCAAAGCCCAAGAGCACCAAGGCGTTTGTATCCTTCGATCAGTCAAACCCAAATAAAGTCACTGTTGAAAGCAACAAGATAACGCTCTGCAACTTCTGGCAGATACCGGAGTTTGGCCCGGACAACATGGATTACGAGAACGGAGGCTTTCTCAAAGCGCCAACCGCTGCCAAGGTGACGTTTAAGGCAATATGGGAGCCGCTTCCCTTTGCGATTCATTACATCGTCAACGGCGCAGAGATCGATGTCGCAACCGTAGACTACGACAGCGCCTATAAGCTCAAGGAAGCCCCTTTGGGCAGCAGCGGCTGGCGCTTGAGATACAAAGACGGCGCTGTAGCAGACACAGGCGGCTACATGCCCGCGCAGGATATCTACGCTTATGCAGAGACCGCCAACGAGAGCGGTGTGCGCTACTACGTCGATGGAAAGCTCGTAGCCGCCTTTGACATCCCCTTTGGACAAGGTCCCCTGCAAACTACCTACCGCAACAAAAACAGCTATGGAACGGAGTTTGACGGCGTAGGAACCTGGTTTGTGGACAGTGCGACCTTCACGGCAAGCTACAAAGATCACTACAACAAACCTGTGGCCGTCTCATGCACGCACTACGTGGACACAAGCTATTACGTAGATGAGCAAGTGGTCTCGAGCGGGTACTGGACCATAGATGATTACGGTGAGAAGACTTGGGTTCCCACCACCTACACGATACCGGGCTACTGGGTGGACGACGGCTACTATCAACATAGCTACGACCTGGAAGACGACTACTCGCCCTACGTCGTCAAAAGCTACAGCAAGACCTACAGCGCACCGCAAAACCCCAACGGGGGAACCTGGCTCAAGTGGTATTCGAACGCAGAGTGCACGGCAAAAGCCAAGAGCTCCTACGTCCTCGGGGAAAACGACGGTCTCTCCTTCTACAGCTACACCAACCACAAGGTTACGTACAAAGTAAACGGAAAGGTGGTAAGCACCTCCACATACAGGTACGGCGACACCGTCAACCCGTATCTCTTCAAAGAGTCTCTGAACAGCTACGGCGGAACATCCTACGGATGGTACACAGACGAGAGCTGCACGACGAAGGCTCCGCAGAGCTTTACGATGGGATCGTCTGACGTAGTCCTCTACGGATATACCGAGCACACCATCCACTTTTGGATGGATGCAAACACAGATGTTGGGTCGGATTCGGGCAGCTATGACCAATCAGGCGGCGGAGAGGATGAGGACGGTGACGACGGCAGCAGCGACGAGGACCCGAAGGAATCGAGGTTCTGCCTCGATGAACTGACGGTGCGCTACGGACAAAGATTCACCCTTCCCTGCAATCAGGCCGAAAGCGCAAAGCTTACACGAGGCGGCTGCGAGGACTGGCTTTCCACAAACGGAAAGTGGTTTTCAGATCCCGATTGCACAAACCAAGTAGGGCAGACAGCAACGTGCACAGGTGACGCCGTTTACTACTCGTACAACAACGTCAAACTCACCTACGGATTGACGATATCCGCAAGGCAACTCGAGGAAAAACACGAGCTTTTGGACTCGAATAACAAGAAGGTACAGCTTGCGTCCTTCTTGCCACAACCAAGGCTGTACCGCTTTGGAACGATTGTGAAGATCGAGGGTGACGGGGCTGTCCATTGGGTTACCTCCGGAGGCTACAAGAGATCCGCGAAATCCCAGCAAGGAGGCTTCTTGGAAGAGGACGCATCTGGAACGGCAGAGAAGAGCATGACCCTGCAACGCTCCGTCACCGTCTACAAACAGTGGGTCCAAGGCGTTTTCGACGGAATCACGACATCTTAGAAAGGAGAGGGTATGTTGAGACATAAACGCAGTGAAACCTGCGGTAGCGGGCTCATGCGCAAGCCGGTTGTCCTGATTGCGAGCTTGGCCCTCTTGGGAGCAGGCATCCCCGCTATCGCGTTGGCAAACAGCGGCGACATGTTGGCCAACCTAGCAAACACCAACGTGACGGCAACCGCCCAGGGGGCATTTGCCGCAAACGAGGACGCGCGATGGGCGCTTGGAACAAACGGCGGGCTTGCAATAAGCGGCAGCGGCGCAATAGAGGCAGACGAGGCCGTATATGACATCGCTGATCAAGTTAAAACGATCTATATAGGCAAAGACATAAGCTCAATAGGCACCGAGGCCTTTAGCTTCTTCAACAACCTGGAGGCAGTGGAGTTTGAGGAGGGAAGCTGCCTTGAGAGCATAGGCGACTTTGCCTTTGCCAACTGCGAGCGCCTTGCAACAATATCCTTGCCCGCGCGCACACAACTAATAGGGACGTCGGCATTTCAAGATTGCTCGTCGTTGAGCCTGCTGTCGCTTGGCGGAGATGCCGCAACGCTTGAGAGTATCGGAGCGAGCGCCTTTTCCAATTGCACGTCCCTATGCGAGGTCTCTCTACCGCAGACTCTCAAAGAAATCGAACGCAATGCCTTTGACGGCTGCGAATCCCTTACTGCCATAACCATCCCTGCCTCTGTGGAAAGGGTGGCTGAGGGGGCCTTTGAGAATTGTGGCAAGCTCAAGGATGTCACGGTGCAGGACCCGTCCAAGACAAGCATCGACGACCGTGCGTTTAGCGGTCATACCGCAAAGAAACCGCCTTCTATAAGCGTCAAGAAAATCAAAGTTGGAAAGCGATGCACAAGTGTTACATGGAGCAAGGTGAAAAGCGCTAAGTCGTACCAGATTTGCTACAAAAAGAAAGGCAGCGGCAAGTACAAGAAAAAGACCGTCAAAGCAGGAAAGACTCGCATCAAGCTAAAGAAGCTCACACGAGGTAAGCGCTACAAGGTCTACGTCGTCGCAAAGGCAAGCGGCACCATTCTTTGCAAGTCCTCTGTCAAAACAAGCGGAAAGGTCAGATAGAAGGGTCTCTTGATGCAGCCTTCACGGTAAGGACCTAGGTACCTAGCGGGGTTATTAGTGGTGTCTCGGTCTTTACGACCCTTAAAGCAACGGTGGCAGAAGAGCGAGCTCTTCTGCCACCGCAAAGGGTCATAGCAAGGGAGGTCTTACTTGTTCTCTTCCTCGAACTTCTTCATGAAGTTGACCAGGGCCTGGACACCTTCGATAGGCATCGCGTTGTAGATGCTCGCGCGCATGCCGCCAACAGACCTGTGGCCCTTGATGTTCTCTATGCCGGCCTCTTTGGCCTGGGCAACGAACTTTGCGTCGAGGTCTGTATCACCCGTGACAAAAGGCACATTCATGATCGAGCGGTCCTCTACAGCGGCAGTAGCAGTGTAGAAATCCGTGCTGTCAAGATAGTCGTAGAGCAGCTTGGCCTTTGCCTCGTTGATCTTCTTCATACCCTCCAAGCCGCCCTGGGCCTTGATCCACTTGAAGACCTTGCCGCAGATATAGATGCCGTAGCAGGGAGGGGTGTTGACCATAGAGCCGCCCTCGGCCTGGGCTTTCCAGCGCATGATCGTAGGGGTGTTGTCTATCCACTTGTCCTTGAGGAGGTCTTCCCTGACGATGACGATCACAACACCGGCAGGGCCGATGTTCTTCTGCACGCCGCCGTAGATGACGCCGTATTTGGAGACGTCGATGGGCTCGCTCAAAAAGCAGCTGGAGACATCAGACACCAACGGAACATCGCCGGTATCCGGGAGCTTATGGTAGTGAGTGCCGTAGATGGTCTCGTTCTCGCAAATGTAGACGTAGTCTGCATCGGGGTCCAAGTCCAAGGAATCGACATCAGGGATGTAGCTAAAGGTCTTGTCCTCGGAAGAAGCCACGCAACGCGCGTCTCCAAGAAGAGCGGCCTCTTTGAAGGCCTTCTTGGACCAGCTGCCGCTGACGATGTAGTCTGCCTTGCCGCTACCGGTCATGAGGTTCATGGGGATGCCAGCAAACTGCAAAGTGGCGCCACCCTGCAGGAAGAGAACCTTGTAGTTGTCAGGGATGGACATCAAGTCCCTGAGGTCGGCCTCTGCGTCCTCGATGATTTTCTTGAACGCCGCAGAGCGATGGCTCATCTCCATAACGGACATGCCAGTACCTTGATAATCCAACATCTCGGACGCTGCTTCTTGCAAGACGCTTTCTGGCAAGACTGCAGGACCAGCGGAGAAGTTGTATACGCGTGCCATATCAGGCCCTTCTTTCTTGGTTTCATGCTGAGGATGATTTGCGCGCGCTGCCCTGAGGCGGACCACAGCTTGGCAACCAAACGCGTATCAGTGAAGATAGCGCACTAAGTGGCCATGCGCCAGACCGCAACATGACAACCTGCGCCTAAAAGTCGTTGTAGACAAGACAAGACGAGGCAAAGCCATGCCTTGCCTCGTCTTGCTGAAAACCCGTCAGGGTTTGCGCCCTAAATCAACAGACTAGTCCTTATAGCCGACAACCTTGGGCTGGATGATGCCGTAACCACCGTTGGAGCGATGATAGATAACCTGCACCTGATGAGCGTCTTGGTCGAAGTAGACATAGAAGTCATGACCGAGCAGATCTGTCTGAACCAAAGCGCGCTCCATGGTCATAGGCTCGATCTCTATCTCCTTCATGCGAACCAGAAGATCGTCATCATCGCCAACCTCCTCTACAGGCGGAAGCTCGATGCTGTCAATCTCTTCCACTGCCATGCTCTTGATAGTGCCGCGGCCACCGCGACGATCTACGACCTTGGTCTTGTACTTGCGCAGCTGACGAGCAACCTTGTCGGCCGCAGCATCGATAGCCGCGTACATATCGTCCTCGGACTCGCTTACGCGGATGACAGCGCCCTTGGCATTAACCGTGACCTCGCAAGTGTTCGACTTGGGATTGGCAGGGTTATGAGCAGTCCTCAAGACAACCTCTGCGTTCATAGCGGCTGCTTCGAATACCTCGAGGGAGCGTCCGACCTTCTCCTCCACGTAGTCTCTCAGAGCCTGGGTGACGGTGGTCTTGCGTCCAGTAACTGTGATGCTCATTTTGACCTCCTACATTGGAACTGCGTTTATTCCACGGGACAGCGCCCGATTGGAAACTGATGCGAGGACAAGCTACTCTGCCTTTTGTGCCTCCTTGCTGCCGGACGTCTTGACCTTTGCCCCAAACGTTGCGGGCAAAGACTCGACGTCGACCGAGCCTGGCATCAAGGTAGAGCTCTGGCTGCCAAGCCACTTGGCGGCGACGACATCGAGCGATCCGTTAGAGATCACGTTCTCGAGCGCCTGATCAACAGCCGTGCTCAACTCTTTATTAGAAGAAGCGGTCACCGCATAAACAGGGGACACATCGTTAGCGCTCAGGAAATCCACGCGCACAACATCGGAGTAATCACGCGAGTAGTAATCGCCCACGACGGCATCTGCCACGAAGTACGTATACTCGCCGCTCTCGAGCGCCTCAAAGGCCTCTTGGATAGTGGGCACCGTATCGACAGCGTCGATACCCAAAACATCTTGGATCTCATACGATGCCGACGAAGCTTCCTGCACAAGTACCTTCTCTTTGCTCAAATCCACAGATGAGACGCTGTCCGGCATGTTCTTGACCAGGCAGAAGAGGGAGGCGCCGTCGTTGATGTAAGCGCTGGTGTAGCTAAGGCTCTTGTTGCTGCCGCTTTTGACAGCACCCAAGGCCACGTCTACCGTGCCGTCTGTAACGGCGGTTTTGCCATCGGTACTGACGTCGACAACCTTGACCTTGCAGCCGAGCTCGTCGGCCAAGGCGGCCGCGACATCGACATCCAAGCCGATGGTCTCACCGTTGGCGTTTTTGCCGCCGTAAGGGGATTTGCTCGCGTTGACGCCCACGGTCAAAACGCCATCTTCTATGACAGAGCCGGCAGGCAAAGTGGACTCAAGCTCTACAGCTGGATCAGAATTAGAGACGATGCCCAAGGTGCTTTCCACCTGCGAGCAGGCACTGAGGGCGACAAGGGCGGTTGCACCCAAAACGGCTGCAAAGACGCTTGCCATCACTTTCTTGGTAAGGGCCCGCTTTGCCATCCGTACCTCCAGTGCTATCCAGAAGGTCTAGTTGGAACTCCTCCCAACTGACCTGGTATTTGACCCCACACTCGCGCACTGGAGCTTTTGCTTCGGCCGCGGGAATGCCGCGACCCCACTTAAGGCCCTCTCGCCCCGGGAACCGTTTGTCCCCTATCAAGGGCGGTGCGTCTTACCCCTAGGACGCGCCATGCTCACCAGGCTGCAAGGCCTGGCTTACGTGGATCCTTTTGACCGCGTCTGCCTTGGACTAAGGAGGCTTGCGCCTTCCCGCAACCACAGACTTGGGAGGAGCTAAGGCAAGTTTAGCACAGCGCAGTGATGGCCTAGGATGTGTCAACAAGCCGACACCCCCGGCCCCGTGTCCATGCAAACATGCCCATGAGCTGGGGTTTCGCCAGGCGGCACGCTATAAGCTAAATGGGACTATTGAGCAGTGACTGGGCCATCGACAAATAGACGCCATCTGGCTCGAAAAGCCATGTGCCGATGTCGCGCACCATCACAGTAAGCGGATAGTCGCGCCCTTCGAGCTTGAAATGCACAAATCCCCTATCCACAAGCTCGGCAATGCGCTGCGCCGATATGAGGCTATTGACTAACGGCGCCTCATGGCGGCGGCGCAAGCATTCTTGGTTGATCTGGACCAGCTTGGCCTCGAGGCGGCGCTGGGATATGAAGTTGCCCGTGCTCGCCGCACGTGCCGCCAAGGTCTGGGTCGTGTAATGGTCTTTGGAGAGCGGACAGTTGGGTCTGCAGCGGTGGTTAACGATGAACTCCACGCGGCCCGGATGCTCTATCTGGGACAGGAACGCGTCGTCATTTGCAAAGGCGCTGTTGACGACAACGATGTCATAGCGCTCGAAGAGCCCGTTGTAGTACGCCGGCGTCTCCTGGCCCAGAGTGTTTTCCACCGTCGGCTTAACCAGCGAGCTTATCAGTTGGAGGTTGGGGTACTTGGAGCGGATGTAATCAGCCAGAAGGTCGCTCGCGACGATAACGCCGTTGTTGCTCCCCAAGTTGAGGCGCTCTAGCAAGAAGTTGCTCTCTTTATCGTCGAGGTCTGCCTCGGTGAGCTCTGTATTGCTGAAGGTGAGACGGCACCCCACGCCCAGCTGCGCATAGCGGTCAAAGACCTCACAAACGTTGTCTTCATCAAAAACAAGCGGTGCAGCGCGGCCGCCTTGGAAGGCGCACGAAACGCTGCCAAAAACGTAGTCCACAGGAAACCTGATGCCCGCGTCTTGGCAGGCCTGCGCAAGCATCAAAGCGTAGCCGTCGTGGGCAAACATGACCCCGACGTTGAAATCGCATGAGCCTATGTAGTTTCTAAAGATCTGCTGGGTCATATCCCCTGCCTTGTGCTAGCTAATATCTACGAGCTTGATGGAGCGGACCTCCACCTTACGCTGCGTCTTGTCGCCTTTGACCTTGGCCGTAGTGGCGTAGTTAAAAAGGTTGCCGCTCAGGTCGCCTGTAGAGATGCTGTAGTCGCCGTAATCCTCTGCCCCGCTGGGCGAGCTCACGGTGAAGTAGCGCTTCTTTTTGATGTCGATAAAGACCGTGCGGCTCGAGCTCTTGCAAAAGATCCAGCCCGATACACTGCCCGCCGGCGTCATAGGCGTCCTCGTCAAGCGCAGCCACGTCCCGTCGCCCAAAGCGACGTAGGTGCCCACGTTGGCGATGCCGTCGCCGTAGTCGTATCCAGCGGATATACCAAAGCTAAAGCCCCCGTTGACATATGTAAACGTACTGGGTTTGAAGCCGTGAGGCAGGACCTGCGACGCGACCACGCCGCTGCCCTGGATGGCAGTGAGCTGGTAGTAAACAGCCGAATTGCTGTCGTACCTGGGCATGCAAACCAAGGTCTTGCCACTGGTGTAAAGACCGCCATTGAATCTGCCGTGGCTCGTGTAGGCGATGCCGCCGTTTGTCTTGAGCAGCGAGTCCTCGCTCGTCTTGGAGCCGTCCTCAGCCGGCTGAACAATCCAGTAGGCCTGGTTATCCACGACGGCAAGCTCGGGGACGTCGTATTCGCCGTCTCCTTCATCCAAAAGGGCGGGCTCTCCTACGCTCAAATCGTCGTCGTCGATAGCGGCGCTGTAGACGCGCCAACGATCGGTGAGATAGTCGCACTCTGTCCACAGAAGGAGACTATCGCTGCAGCGCGCCTCGTGGATGACGAAGCTCTCGTCTTTGCCTTGGGCGTCTTCAAGCGCGGTAACGTAGCGCTCTGACTTGAGCCCCATCAGGCAAATCTGCGTAAGCGAGCGAGCAGACGAGCCCGGCGCCGTTGCGCAGGCGACCTTCGAGCCACTCGAGAAGAGCTGCGTGCCCGCGTCCAGCTCGAGCACAGTGCTCACCTTGCAGTACTTAGAGGGGCTCTTGATCTCTTTGAAGCTCTCAAGTGTCACGACGGATTCTGTCGCAACCTCCAAGACATCGGGCGTCCCGCTGCCGTCGCTGTTGCCGCAGCCACCTACCGCAACCGCAGCGCTCACTGCGGCGATAGCAGCCACGCCTACAGCAGTTGCCGGGACGGCCCCTAAGAGCTCGCGGCGCGAGATGGGCGTTTTGGCGGCGGCGGCAAGAGGAGAGGCAGATGCCCCTTCCCCACCTTGCTGGTTCAAGTCGCCTCGTACCTCAGCGCGCTTGTCCGTATTTGCGGATCTACCTGACACTAGGCGCGCTTCTCCAAAGCCTCGCGCAAAGCGTGGGCCAACTGATCGGGGCAGCTCGTATGCTTGGGGCCACATGTCGTGCCTTCAACGCGGTCGATAACATCCTGGGCGGGCATGCCCTCAACCAAAGAGCTGATGCCCTTGAGGTTGCCCATGCATCCGCCGATAAACTCCACATCATGGATGCGGTTTTTGTCATCGAGCGAAAACGTGATCATACGGGAGCATGTCCCGCTAGTACGGTAAGTAAACTCTTCCATCTTCTTTCTCCTTCTCTGACTGCCAAGCGGCCGCAAAAAGCAGCTGCCTTAAAACTCCAATGCCTTGAGTTTGTCGAACATAACGTTTTTGCGCTGCAGGAACTGCCACGGGTCGAAGATCTTGTCCAAGACCTCCTTGCCAAGCGGGCATTCCGGATCTGCCTCGAGGCGCTCGCGATACGTTGGCCCGTCGACGGCCTGCTGGATATCCTCCCAAACCTTCATGGCGTTGCGCTGAACCACGACGTAGGCGTCCTCGCGCGTCATGCCCGTATCGACCAGCGCCAGGATGCACTTTGAGCTAAAGATGAGCCCCTTAGTGCGCCAGAGGTTATGCTCAGCCTTGTTGGTGTAGACGTTAAGACCGTCGAGCATCCACTGCATCTTGCCAAACATATAATCCAACGCCGTGAAGCTGTCGGCTAAGGCCACACGCTCGGCGCCGGAATGTGAGATGTCGCGCTCGAACCAGAGAGCCACATTATCAAACGCAACCTGCGCGTTGGCCTTGACCACACGGCTCAAGCCGCAAACGCGCTCGGCGGTGATGGGGTTGCGCTTGTGCGGCATAGCAGAAGAACCCTTCTGCCCCTTGGTGAACGGCTCTTCAGCCTCGATGACGTCGGACTGCTGCATCAAGCGAACCTGCAGCGCAATGCTCTCGAGCGTAGAAGCCGTAACGGCGAGTGCACTCATCATCTGCGCGTGGCGATCGCGTGCCAGAACCTGCGTAGATAGCGGGTCGGGCGTCAGGCCGAGCTTATCGCACACGTACTGCTCGACATACGGGTCGATGTTGGAGTACGTGCCCACAGCACCCGATATAGCGCCGGTAGCGGAGCACTCGCGCGCCTGCTCCAAGCGGGTCTGGGCGCGCTTGAGGGCCCATGCCCAGGAGCCAAACTTCATGCCCCAGGTCATGGGTTCTGCATGGATGCCATGGGTGCGGCCCACGCACAGCGCGTCCTCAAACTCAAAGGCGCGACGCTTGCAGGTCTCACCCAGCTGCTTGATGTCTTGCAGGATGATGTCTGCCGCTTGGATGATTTGGTAGCTCAAGGCCGTGTCGCCCAGGTCTGACGAAGTCATACCGTAATGGACCCAGCGGCTGGGCTTGGGCTGGTCTTGGGGGACATCGGCGTCAATGTACTTGGCCATAACCGTGGTAAACGCGATGACATCGTGGTTGGTGACTTTCTCGACCTCGTCGATTTCTTCCACGGTGCAGTTGGCATGCTCGCGAATCCAGGCAGCCTCCTCTTTGGTGATGCCGCACTGGCCAAGCTCCGCTTGGGCCTCACACGCCAGGACCTCGACCTCTCTCCAGATGTCGAACTTGTTTTCCATGGACCAGATGTGACCCATCTGGGGACGGGTATAGCGAGCGATCATCGCGTGCTCCTTCATGTAGGCGGCATACATTGCTGACAAGCGCATATTCTACCGCGCTGACGTCGCGGCACCTGCTTTAAGGCGCAGCTCAAGACCAAAACGTCATAAATAGGCGATAAAGGAACGATGCGTTGAGCCGCAGCCCGGACAGCAAAACGGGGCGAGCCCTTAGGGCCCGCCCCGCACGTCAGCACACTTTAACGCCTGCAGCGCCTAGCTGTTCTCTATCATCTTCATGAGAATGCCCGTCACGTACTCGAGCTTTTCCTCCTCCACGATGCCGGTGTAGTCGTTTGTCCAATGCCAACCGGTGGGGGCAACGCCGTCGAAGCCCATAATTGTCATCGCACGGCAGCCAGCATCAATGGCAGGCGTCGCGTCGGTGTCGCGCCAATCAAGACGCTCGGCGCTCATCTCGTTGCCGTCGAGCTCTTTGCTGGCCTTGCGCACAAGGCTTTGCAAGCGGCGGTCGCTGCGGCGCGTCTTGCTCAGGCCCTCGTAATCCACGAAGCAGATGTCGCCAGCACCAACGCCTTCGAGGTTGATGATAAGAGCTCCACGAAGATCGCTCTTATGCAGCTCGAGGAAGTTCTTCATGCCGCGGTTGCCGGCACTCGACGCACCCAAGGCGACGAACCAGACCTCTTTGTCGAGCAAATCGCTCTCTGTCATAGAGACGACACTCTCACGAATCTGCGCTGCGCGGGCGCGCACGGACGCATGACTATCGGCTGCAAGGTCCTCGTCGAAGTACGCGCCGCCTTTCCAGCCGTTTTCTTCGTCGTTCCAGCCATCGTCAAAGCCAAGCTCGTCTTCTTTGCCCTTCTTCGAGCCGAGCTTGCCGAACAATCCGCCGACCTTGTCCATAAAGCCGTGCATGCGACTTGCCGGGGCGTCGATATGAACGTTGACATCGGGCGCAAAGCCGTTGAAGGCCTCAAGGTCGCTGTCATCGAACTCGCTCATGCTCGGCTGCTCAAAGGCATCCGCCGAAACAGACGGGAAGGCACCCGTCAGACTGGGGAACGAGCCCGTCAGGCTGGGGAACGAGCTGGTGGCGCTGGGGTTGATGCTCGCAGCGCTGTCTGCGACAGACGGGAACTCGGAAGAAAGCGCCGGGTTGATCGCAGGGAACGCCGCAGAAACGCTGGGGTTGATGAGCGATGCGTTTGCCGCAGGGTCGCCCTTGGGGGCAAACGGGTCAAAAGCCGGCGCCGACTGCGGCGCAGCCTGGATGGTGTCTTGATACGTGGACGAGACAGCCGCGGCTTGTTGCGACTGAGCGAGCATATCCACGGCGTCGGAGTGGCGGCTACTCGCTTTGGTGGGCTCGAAGTCGTCGCTTATGCGGCGCGCAGTGGGCTTGGCGTTGCGCTTGGGCTGGGCAGCCTTTGCCGCAGCCTTGGCTGCTTTGGCCTCCTCATGGCGAGACTGCAAGGCCTTAAAGCTGCCGGTAAGACCCGCGGCCAAACCGCCGCCTTGCTCCTCTTGGGGCTCGGCCTGCTCTTGCGCGGCATCCTTGCCGCTAACCCCAAACGCATCGCCAGAATCGACTGCTGCGTAGGTCGCAAACGCGCTGGGCGCCGCATCATCGCCGATGACGGGGATGCGCCCCGTAAGGCC
>CAYQLX010000023.1:0-20178 GCA_964418305.1 uncultured Coriobacteriaceae bacterium
AGCTGTCCCTGCCTGCCCTGTCCGCCCTGTCTGCCCAACTGCCTGCACACAGTCTCCATTGGCCTTGGATATGCTTGTCTGATACCATAGGCTTTCACGTGTTATGCGCGTTTTCAAGTGATTATGAGAGAAAGGGCGACTATGTCGCTATTCGACTCCCTGTTTGGCAACTTTGGCACCGACATGGCCATCGATTTGGGTACGGCCAATACGCTCGTGTCTGTGCGCGGCCAGGGTATTGTCATCAACGAGCCTTCAGTCGTTGCTATCGACCAAATACAGCAGCGCGTGCTCGCCGTCGGCGCCGAGGCCAAAGAGATGCTCGGCCGTACACCCGGCAACATCGTCGCCATGCGCCCGCTCAAAGACGGCGTCATCGCAGACTTCGATACCACAGAGGCCATGCTGCGCTACTTCATCAACAAGGCGCAGGGGCGCCGCATGCCTTGGAGCGCTAAGCCGCGCGTCGTCGTGTGTGTTCCTAGTGGTGTCACCAGCGTCGAGAAGCGCGCTGTGTTCGAGGCCACCATCACAGCAGGTGCACGTCAGTGCTTCTTGATTGAGGAGCCCATGGCAGCTGCCATCGGCGCCGGTCTGCCGGTAGAAAGCCCCACCGGCTCCATGGTTGTTGACATCGGCGGCGGCACGACTGAGGTCGCTGTTATTTCCTTGGGCGGCATCGTCAACGCCACCTCCATTCGCATCGCTGGAGACGCCTTTGACGCCGCGGTCGTGCAATACGCCAAGGTCCATTACAACCTGGCCATCGGCGAGCGCACGGCAGAAGAGATAAAGATCACCATCGGCTCGGCTGCCCCCTTGGTAGAGGAAGTCGACGTAGAGGTTCGCGGTCGCGACTTGCTGTCTGGCTTGCCGCGCACCGTGCGCATAGAGTCAGAGGATGTGCGCGAGGCTTTAGAAGAGCCTGTCGCCAAGATGATCCAGGCTGTCAAGGACACACTTGACGAGACCCCGCCCGATCTGGCCAGCGACCTCATGGAATACGGCATCACCCTCACCGGCGGCGGCGGTTTGCTGCGCGGCTTGGACGAGCGCCTGCGCAAAGAGATTGGCGTCCCTGTCCACGTGTCCGAGACGGCGCTTATCAACGTCGTCGAAGGTTGCGCAGCTGTGCTCGAGTCGTCTGATTTCCTCGCGCAGAACGCACAGGGCATGGGCCAGCGTAGATAGGGAGTCACATGCCGGGTCTGAGTTTTGCAAACCAGAGCCAACCAAAGCGACCGGGTGGATGGATTGTCCCGGTCGTTTTGATTGTCGTGTCCATAGTGCTCATCACCGTGTCCGTGCGTGTTGGCAACGGCGGCGCGTTTGGCAGCGTGCGCAGCGGGTTGCATGCAGTTTCTGGCGCCATGCAGCAGGTCACCTCTGCTATTTCGGCTCCGTTTAAATCCATAGGCTCGTCAGGCTCGTCTGCAAGTGGCATGAGCGAAGAAGACATCGCCGCCTTGCAGGAAGAAAACGAGCAACTGCGCGTTCTTGTGACGCAGCTCGAAGAATATCGCCAACAAGACCAGCGCCTCACCGCGCTTCAGGGATTTTCCGATGCTTATGGGCTTGAGACGGTGTCGGCCAGCGTTTTGAGCACGACGAGTGGCTGGGACCAGACAGCCACCATTAACGTCGGAAGCGACGACGGCATACGCGTCGGCATGGGCGTCATGAGCTCGTGCGGGCTGTATGGCCAGGTGGAGACGGTAGCTGCCGATAGCGCTGTCGTGCGCTTGATAAGCGACGCCGACAGCAGCGTGTCGGCTATGATTCAGGGCACGCGCGCCACGGGCATCGTGCTTGGCTCATACGACGGCTCGCTCACCATGGAGTACGTGAGTGTGGACACCACCGTGGGAGAAGGCGATATCGTCATCAGCTCGGGCGCGGGTGGCACTTACCCTAAGGGCATTGTCATTGGCAAGGTGCGCTCCGTCGAAAAAGACTCCTCCAAGCTCTACTACCGCATCCAGGTAGAGCCCATATCCTCTATAAGCAGCTGCGAGGAGGTCATGGTGCTCACCGGCAACGAGGATTCCACCAAGACCATCGTCAACAGCGAGTTTCTGGACAAAATCCTGGAGTCCGTGGTGGGAAGTACCACGGATGTCAGCAGCGACAAGGATGCCGATTCTGACAGCGATACCAGCTCTGATGCCGATAACGGCTCTGATGATGCCAGCAACGCCGACAAGACCGGCGACAAGGGGGAGTAGCTCATGGACAAGAGCATCGCCTACATCATCACCATCGTGGTGTGCATACTGCTGCAGATGGGCATCGCTCCTGTTGTGGCCATCGCAGGCGCTCAGCCAAACTTCCTGCTCATCTGCGTTTTGCTCATAGCATCGCGCAGCGGGATCACGACTGGCAGCATAGCCGGCTTTTTGCTGGGTCTGTTCTATGACTTTGCCGGTGACGGCGTCATAGGCGCCATGGCACTCGTCTTCACGCTCACGGCGCTTGTTGTGGGACTGCTGTGCCAAGCTATGGAGATGTCTCCTGTCACTGGGGTTGTCACCGGGCTCGTGTTTGGGGTCGTGACCATGATGTTGTACGGCGTTGTGTGCGTCTTGGGCAGCAGTGCCAGTGGTGGCGCCGCATACACCATGCTCACTTACGCGTTGCCAAGCGGCATCTACACAGCGGTGCTGTGCGCTTTGGCCATGCTCACCATGGGGTTTGTCGTCGCGCGCGACACTCCACAGATGGGCAGCAGGCTCGGCGGCGGCAACGCCTTGTTCAAGTAGGTTTGGCCTTTTGCAATCGCGTAAGACCGCAATGCAGGTTTCCAAGGAGGTGACTCGCCCATGACAGAGGCAATTCGCGCGTCTATCATCGTCTTACTCTTCATCGCGGCGATAGTCATCATCATCGCCGTCGTAAAGTCCGGCAGCAAACCGGGTAGCGTTTTTAAGCTGGACTCAACCAAAACCAACAGCACCATGGCAGCCACGCAGACAAACGTCGACGGCGACGCCACTGTGCGCAGACGCTTTTTGGAGTTCATGGGCATCGCCGGTGCAGGCCTGGGTGCTCTCTTTGTCAAGCTGTGGTCCATGCAGGTCATATCTGGCCAAGACTACACTGCCAAGGCCGAGGAAAACCGCATCACCGAGTACACGACTGTGGCGCCGCGCGGGCGTATCTTTGATCGCAACGGCGTGGAGTTGGTAGGCAACAGGGCGTCGTTTGCCGTGCTTATCAGCGCAGACGAGCAATCCAACAAGAAGGTCATACGTCGCCTCTCAAACGTCTTGGGCATCCCGCGTGAGACCGTCATGGCCAAGGCACTGGACAGCTCGGGCGGCGCTCAGGCAGATCGCCTTGTGGCGCTTGACGTGGACGAGCGCGCTGTGGCCTACATCACCGAGCGTCCCACGGCGTTTACGGGCGTGACCGTCGAGTCGCGTACCGTGCGTACCTATCCGCAAGGCACGCTTGCGGCTCATGTCCTGGGTTATGCGGGCACCATCAGCGAGGAGGAGCTCTCTCAGCAAAGCGGCTCGCACAGCTATGAGAGTGGCGACAGCGTGGGCAAAGATGGTGCCGAGCAAGCCTTTGAGAGCTACCTGCAGGGTGACCGCGGCGTCAAGCGCGTAGAGATTAACGCTGCGGGTGATGTCGTGGGTGCGGTGGACAGCATAGATCCCGTGCGTGGCAATGACGTGTGCCTCACCATAGACAGCAAGGTCCAAAAGGTTGCAGAGGAGGCCTTGCAACAAGCCTTCCAAGACGCAGCCGCAGCCAACTACGACAACGCGTCCTCCGGCGCCATCGTGTGCTTAAATGCCAGAAATGGCGAGGTAATCGCCATGGCAAGCGCCCCGACCTACGAGCCGGCGCAGTTCATCGACGGGGTCTCGTCGGATGTTTGGGAGACCTTGGTGGACCCAGACAACGACTACCCGCTGTCAAACCGTTGCATCGCCGGCCTGTATCCGGCGGCATCTACCTTCAAGGGCTTCACGGGTCTTGCCGGCTTGGAGCATAAGTTTGCCACCACGAGCAAAATTTGGGATTGCAAGGGAACTTGGACGGGCTTTGGCAAGTCCTGGCCGCAAAAGTGCTGGAACACTTACGGCCACGGGCATATCGGCTTCCATCATGGCATCGTGGAGTCCTGCGACGTCGTCTTCTACGAGATAGGCAAGCAGTTTTACAACATCAAGGGCTCCGATACCGTCTTGCAGGAGTATCTGCAGGATTGGGGCTTTGGATCTGTGACGGGCATCGAGCTTCCCGGCGAGCAAGCCGGCCGCGTTCCCACGCCAGAGTGGAAGAAGAACTTCAACAAAGACGCGCCGGAAAGCCAAGCCTGGCAGCCTGGCGATATCACCAACCTCATCATCGGCCAGGGTGACCTTTTGGTCACCCCGCTGCAGATTGCCTGCGGTTATGCGGGCCTTGCCACGGGAACCATCCCCAAGCCGGTGCTACTCAAAAGTGTGCTCGCGCAAGACGGCAAGACTGTCGTCGTCGATGGCTCGCGCTTTTACGGCAGCAACTTCAACCCCAGCTACAAGAAGAAGAACCTGCAGATTATGCGCAGCGGCTTTGAGGGCGTGGTAAGAGAAGGCTCGGTTAAAAGCGTCTTTGCGGATATGGGCGTCAAATCTGCCGGCAAGACTGGCACCGGTGAGGTCGCCGGCAAGGACAACTATGCTTGGTACGTGGGCTATGCCCCGGCCAATAAGCCCAAGTACGTATGCGCCTGCATCATCGAACAGGGCGGCGCCGGCGCAACGAGCGCTGCTCCCGCCGTCCGAAGCGTTCTAGCAAAGGCCTTGGGCAAGAGCTCCAAGCATGTTTCCGGTCATTCCACCCACGAGAGATAGGAGCGCTCATGTCACCATTGCAGTTCTCGAGCAACGCGGCGCGTTCCATGAGCTCGCGGCCTTCGCCTAACAGGGGAGGCTCGCCCAAGCTCGCCGGGGTGGGAAGCATCTTGGCAGCGCTCAATATTCCGCTGCTCCTCGTGCTCGTGGCGCTTTTGGCGCTGGGTATGGTGACGCTTTACGCCGTCACTCTCACAGACTCCGATTACTCCATTCTCAAGCAGGCGTCATCCATCGCCGTGGGCGTGGTCGCCTGCATCGCGGTGTGGATGTTCGACTATCGCAAGTTTGCAGCTGGAAATGGCATGATTGCCTTGCTCATGATCGCCATCGTTTTCTTGATTCTGCTGCCCATGACGCCTTTGGGAGAAGAGGTCAACGGCGCGCGCTCGTGGATTAGGATTCGCGGCTTGGGCACTTTCCAGCCCTCCGAGCTTGCCAAGCCCATCGTGGTCGTGATGATGGCCTCGTTCGTGGCGCGCTTTGGGGGCGACATCTCTAACGGCAAGGACTTTGTCAAGTGCGTGGGTCTTTTGCTGGTGCCCGTTGCGCTTTTGGCCAAAGAGGACTTGGGCAGCGGTCTGGTCATCTTGGTCATCGGATTCGTGATCATTTTCGTGGGCGGTGCGAGCATGCGCTGGATTGTGGTTACGGTGATGGTGTCTGTCTTGTGCGTGGCCGGACTGCTCATCGCCAACTCCGTCGTGTCGAGCTGGACCGGCGGACAGACGCAGCTCATCAAGCCCTACCAGATGAGCCGCCTGCTCGTGTTCGTAGACCCTGATAATCCCGATTACGCCGACGACTCCTACAACCTCAAGCAGGCGCAGATCGCCATTGGCAGCGGCGAGATAACAGGCAAGGGTTGGGGTAACGCCACCCAATCTAACGGCGGCTTTTTGCCAGAATCTGCAACCGACTTCATCTTCTGTGTCTATGCCGAGCAATTTGGGTTCGTGGGATCGGTGGTGCTTCTGGTGCTCTACCTGGCGCTTTTGGCATCGGCACTGGCCATAGGCTTTGCCGCAAGCGACATGAACGGCTCGCTTATCGTCGCCGGCGTCATGGGCATGTGGTTGTTCCAGATAGTGGAAAACATCGGCATGGATATCGGGCTTATGCCCATCACGGGTATCCCGCTGCCCTTTATGAGCTATGGCGGATCGTTCATGATTACGAACTTCATATGCGTGGGTCTGCTCATGTCGGTTTGGATGCGCCGCGGCGCCAGCGTTCGCAATAGCTCCAAGGGGTGACGGGTATGGCTAAGTCCAAGAAGCGCACCAAGATGCCAGTCGATGTCAAAAAGCTCATGGAGTTTGCCGATGACATGGGTCAGAGCATGGAGTGGCCGGTTAGCGTAAGTATTGTGGTAGACGCCACGGCATCCGACCAGCTGATAGACGCCGTCTTAGAGGGCTTTGCGCCGGTGGCAGACAACGTGCGCGTGCAGACGCTCGTGCTTCAAGACGAGCATCTGGCTTTGGACATGCCTTGCGATTTGTGTGTTGTCGTAGGTGGAGACAGCCTGCAGCTTGGAGACGTAGCCGCCCATGCGCGGCGCCTGGGCTGTCCGACGGTAGTGGCTGTGGATGCGAGCCAGACTTGCTTTGCTGAGTCTGCGGATGATGCGGCGCAGATCCTGGGAGAGGATGATGCGTGCGTTACGGGCATCCCGCAAGATGATGTCGTAGATGTGGACCCAGGTGCCATTCGCCCGCTTGACGATTTGGCACGCTGGATAGCATGCAATGCGCCGGTCAAGCGCATGGCGATGGCGGCGGCTCTGCCCTTCATGCGCCTGCCGCTTGCCATGGAGCTCACGACCAAGACGGCGCTGCAAAACGCAGGCGTGGGGTTGGTCTTTATCGTGCCGGGGGCAGATATGCCCATCATCACGCTCAACCAGGCAAGGTTGGTTCTGCAGATAGCTGGCATCTACGGTCAACCTGCGGATAAGGGCCGCATAGCAGAGCTTGCAGCCGTGGTGGCTGGAGCCTTTGGATTCAGGGCCCTTGCGCGCGAGCTTTCGAGTGCCGTGCCGGCCTTGGGCCTAGGCATCAAGGGTACCGTCGCTTACACCGGCACCCTTGCCATGGGCAAGGCAGCGGTCGAGTACTTTGAGGAGGGCGGCCGTATAGGTGGCCTTGCCGCCAGGATCCGCGAGGCTGTTGACAGCGCAATGGCGGCGATGTCGCAAGAAGAACCGCAGGAAGAGTCACAACAAGACGAGTAAACGCGCGCGATCGCTCGCGTGCTTTAGCAAGGAGGCAATAGCAATGACTGACCTATGGCCGCGCTATGCGCCGCTTTTGGGCAAGGTGGAAAAGCCCTCGCGCTATTTGGGGCGTGAGTACGGCGCGGTTGACCCCGCCTCCAAGCCGGATGCAGACTATCATGCAGTGTTCATCTACCCGGACACCTATGAGATAGGCCAGGCTAACCAAGCCGTGGCCATCCTCTACGACGAGCTCAACCGCGACCCGCACATTCTGTGCGAGCGCGCCTACCTGCCGTGGGTGGACATGATAGAGCTCATGCGCGAGCAGAATCTGCCCATGTGTTCGCTTGAGAGCTTCTCTCCATTGAGCGAGTTTGACTTTGTGGGCATCACCTTGCCGCACGAGATGGCCGCCACCAACGTGCTTGAGTGCTTGGACTTGGGCGGCATCCCCGTTCGTGCGGCCGATCGTGGCCAAGACGACCCAATCGTCTTCGCAGGTGGCCCGTGCGCTTATAATCCAGAGCCCTTTGCTGCGTTTTTTGATGCGTTTTTCATCGGTGAGGGAGAAGAGCTGGACTTGACCGTGGCGCGCAAGCACCGCGAACTACGCGACGCCGGCGTGCCTCGTAGCCAAATCCTGGTCGAGCTTGCGCAGATTGACGGTATCTACGTGCCCAGCCTTTACCGCGCTAAGACCGCACAGGAAGCTGCAGTGCCCGTAGAGGGCGTGCGCGACACCATCTGCACGCTGCAAGCGCCCGCCACACAAGGGGTGCCCGCCATCGTGCGTAAGGCTGTCATTGCAGACTTCAACACGACTAAGCCTTTGCCGCAGCCCATCGTGCCCTATCAGGAGCTGGTGCACGATCGCCTTGCGGTCGAGATATTGCGCGGCTGTGCGCGAGGCTGCCGCTTTTGCCAGGCGGGCATGATTTATCGCCCGGTGCGCGAGCGCAACGTCGAGCCTGTGGTCGAGGCTGTCAAGGAGGGTCTTGCCTATACGGGTTACGACGAGGTGAGTCTCACAAGCCTGTCGTCTACCGACCACAGCTGCATTATGGATATGGTGCAAAGCATCAACGGCTGCTATCGCGGCCGCGGGATAGGCATCAGCTTGCCCAGCCAGCGCGTCGACGCCTTTGGTATCGAGCTTGCCACGCTGGTGGCAGGCGAGCGCAAACCCGGCTTGACGCTTGCGCCAGAGGCCGGCACCCAGCGCCTGCGCGACATCATCAACAAGGGCATCACGGAAGAGCAAATCTTCAACGCTGTGACCAGCGCGTTTAAAGCCGGTTGGCGCAGATGCAAGCTCTACTTCATGATTGGCCTGCCCGGCGAGACAGATGACGATGTTGCCGGCATAGGCGATTTGTGTCGTCGCTTATACGCCGCAGCCAAAGACAGCGTGCCCGACGAGCAACGTGGCAATGTGCGCATGAGCGCCAGTGCTAGCTTGTTCATCCCCAAGCCGTGCACGCCCTTCCAATGGGACGGCCAGATAAGCATCCAAGACATCGAGCACCGCATCGAGGTTTTGCGATCGAGCATGCCGCGCAAAGGCGTCGATCTGCATTATCACGACAGTCAGACCTCCTACGTGGAGGCCGTCTTGGCGCGCGGTGGGCGCGAGTGTGCAGACCTCATCGAGGCCGCATGGAAATGTGGCGCGCGCTTTGACGCATGGAGCGAGCAGTTTAACTTTGACGCGTGGCAAAAGGCGTCTGAGCAAACGGGTGTGGACATCTTTAGCAACGCGACGCGTACCTTTGAGGAGGGCGAGCCGCTGCCGTGGAACCATATCTCCTGCGGCGTCACCGAGCGCTTCCTGCTTAGCGAGCGCCATAAAGCGCAAGCTGGCATTACCACGCCCGACTGTACCTTTGGGCCGTGTAGCGCCTGCGGCGTGTGCATGGATTTGGGCGTGAAGAATATGACGCAGCAAGCAAGGACTTTCAGCCCGGCAAACTAACAGCGCGCCTTGTGCGGACGGCGGGTTAACATCTGCACCACGCAGGCAGAGAGACGAGGAAAGACGATGAGCGAGAATTTGGGCTTTGCGATGCGCGTCAAGTATGTCAAGCAAGGGCGCTTGGCCTATCTGTCGCATTTGGAGACCATCCGCAGCATGGAGCGCATCATCCGCCGCGCTGCGTTGCCCTATGCGGTTACCGAGGGCTTCAATCCTCATATGAAGGTGAGCTTTGGGCCGGCGTTGCCCTGCGGCGCTGCTGGCTTGGGGGAGTACCTGGACCTGCGCTTGCGTGAACAGATAGATTGCGACGAGGCGCTCGAGCGCATGAAGGCTGCAAGCGTGGCAGACCTAGCACCCGTGGCATGCGAGTACATAAGCGTGCATGCAGATGCGGTAACGGTGGCCTTTCCCTTGAGTGTGTGGGAGGCGCACATCGTGGGTGCGAGTATGGAGCAGCTGCAAGAAGCGTTTGGCGCCTTGGGACGGCGCGGCTACATAGAGGTTGAGCGCAAGTCCAAGAAGCGCCGCGGCCAGATGGAGATAAAGCGCATAGAGCTTGAGGGCCGCTTGGTGGCAGGTCCTGTCTTTGATCAGCTGCAAGATGCTGTTGCTGTGCGCTTTGAGACGATGGCCCAAAACCAGGGCTCGTCGCTGCGTCCGGACCGCTATATAGAGTCGGCGTTTGCGCTCATGAACCCTGCCGCAGCCCAACCCGCCGTGAGCTACCTTGCACGCACAGAGCTTAGGGGTGTAGCAAGCGCCTAGCGCACTTGTAGTCATTTGCTGTTGCTGCTGGCGCAGCGTTTAGCCTGCTGATAAGGGCGTCTCGTACCAATGGTATGAGACGCCCTTGCTTTATCTGCATGCTAGTCATTTGTTGTGGCGGATGGTTGAAACCTGCGTAGCGCGTAGCATCTGCATCGCAAAAGCAGCAGCTAGGAAAGGAGCTCGCTATGAAAGTCAAGGAGAGAAAGCTCGATCAGGGCAAGATCGCGCTTGATGTGCAGGCGACGGTAAAAGAGGTAGACGACGCCTTTGCCACGGCGTATCTGGCCTTTGTGAACAATGTGGGCCTCAAACCAGAGCAGGGCAAGACAGTCAACGAGGTTGTCCAAGAGCAACTGGGCATCAACGACTTGGACGCACATGTGCGCAACGAGGCATTGGATGCCCTCGTGCCTTACGCGATAGACAAAACAGGTTTGCTTCCTGCTTACCCGCCGGCAGTGACGCAGTGCTCGGCATTGCATCGCGGATGCGAGGCGACGTTTACCTTGGAGATGCTTCCCAAGGTTAGCTACGAGCTGTCATCGTATGAACCGGTCGAGGTAACCGTGCCTAAGTTTGAGGTCGATATGTCGCTTGTCGATCGACAGATTGAGCAGATTGCGTCACGCAATATCGAGTATGTGCGTGCGGCAGATCAAGACCGCACGGTGGTCGCTGGGGATGCGGTGCTCCTTGAGATGGAGAGCTTTGAAAACGGCAAGCGCAACACTGGTTTAAGCTCGGCTGCACGCACTTACGTGTGTGGCAAGGGGTTCATGCCCGAAAGCTTCGACGAACAGATTATCGGCATGAAGCCGGGTCAGACCAAGAGCTTTAGTTACACCGGTCCCAACGTCGATGAACATGGCGAGGAGGCGCTGACGACAATCGATACGACGGTTACGGTCATCGAGCTGCAGCAGGAGTGCGTCCCGGCCATCACAGACGCCTGGCTTGCGCGCAATATGCCCGTGTTTAAGACTGTCGATGACCTGCGTGCAGATATCGCAAAGAGCCTTGAGGGCAAGACGCGCGAGCAATACGACAGCAAATGCCAGCAGCTTGCTGTGTTCCAGCTTGCAGAGCGCTTTGAGGGACGCATTCCCGACGAAGCCTACGAGGCGATGCGCGGCAACGTCATGCAGGAGGCACAAGCAGCAGCCAAGGCCCAAAACATCGAGTTCAAGGACTTTATCGAGCAACAAGGCGGTGAGCAGCAGTTCTCCATGATGGTGATGATGCAGGTGCGTGAAATGCTCGTCGAGGGCTACTCGCTTGATGCGCTCTTTGCTCACGAGAAGCTCAAAGTCACTGATGGCGACCTTACCGAGGCTGCCCGTCAAATCAACCCCAAGGCCGATCCGGCGCAGACGCGCAAGATGCTGGAGAACACGGGCCGCAGGTTCATTCTGCGCGAGACAGCCGAGCGCTATGTTGCCTCTAAGTACCTGCTCGAGCATGCAAAGGTCATGGTGGCGGACTAATACCTTGGGGCTAACCGCTTCATCCCTGCTTAAAACAGCGTGCGATGCCAACAGGCTCAATGGTTCAGGCGGGACTAATTGGCCGTTTCATCCTTTTTGGGCGATGAAAGCAAGCAAGCTTGCACGTAAAGTTCAACCTGTCAGAAATCAAGCAGCTGACGCGCCGGGTTCCCCCTAGACAACTGACCCGGCAAACCCCCACCAGGTTTCCTTCTTCCTTTCCTCTTTGGAAACCGAGTGACAAGGCTCAGACGTCCCCCTCCTTTTGGCGTCTGGGCCTTCTTTTTTTTGCCGATGATTAAGCCATAAGGATGTAGGAGTAATCGAGGGGCGCAAGGCAGACTTACACCCCTCGATTGCATGAGAATGCTCATATTGCCTCAAAATCCGCCTCAAACCCCATAATCCCAGCTCACGCGTCTCATACAGCTGGTATGAGGCGCGCTTTCATGCCCCGCAAAGATACTGATTTGTCTTCTCTCATCAATTGTCGGGGGTTGCCACAAACGCTCAATCCTTAGATTGCATACCGACGATTTTCGATTCACGGCCAGTCCGGACGCGGGCGAGCTTCGACATGGTCGCAAATCGCAGCGTTGGTCGTTTCGATTTCGGGGCCTACGCACCGAGAGAAGAGTCATCCAAAAGAAGGAGGAAGCGATGACAGAGGCAAAGTACGTTCCCGGCAAATACAAGCGCGGAACAAGGCTGCCAATGAAATCCGAGTACGGCTACGAGCCCATCCCCTGCGCCAAGACACCCGATGTGCCTTGGACATGGGAGGAAGACGGTATGACAGTTATCCGCGGAACGGCCCGTTCTGCACCGGGATGCCACAACGTCTGCGGCATTTTGTCGTATGTCAAAGACGGCAAGCTCGTCAAGGTCGAAGGCGACCCCATGGACCCCTACAACCAGGGACGTCTGTGCAGCCGTTGCCTGTGCATTCCCGATTATGTCTACCATGAGGATCGTTTGCTGCATCCCATGAAGCGCGCCCGTGAAGACCGCGGCAAGGACAAGTTCGTCGAGTGCTCATGGGACGAGGCCTACGACATCATCGTCGAGAACTTCAAGCGCATCGCCGACACCTACGGCAGCGATACTATCGCCTGCTGCCAGGGCACCGGCCGTGACATCCACCAGATCACGCGTATTAATGCCTGCATGGGTTCTCCCAACGAGGGCGTCCCTTACTTTGCGGGTAACTCCTGCTATCTGCCGCGCATCGCTTCTATGGCATGCATGATCGGCGATGCTTGCGTCATGGACTGCTCGCAGTTCTTGCCCGAGCGCTACGATGACCCGCGCTATGTGGTTCCTGAGTACTGCATTGTGTGGGGCCATCAGCCCTTCTATTCCAACGCCGACGGCTTTTATGGTCACTGGATCTTGGACTTGATGAAGCGCGGCATGAAGGTTGCTGTTGTTGACCCCAACCTCACTTGGATTGCGTCACGCGCCGGCGAGGACTGGCTGCGTGTGCGCCCCGGCGGCGACGGAGCACTGGCCATGGCCATGCTTAAGGTCATTTGCGACGAGGGTCTCTACGACAAGGATTTCTGCGACAAGTGGGTTTACGGCCTCGAGGCTGTGTGCGAGCGCGTCAAGGAATACGACCTGGACGACCTGGCTGCCAAGTGCTGGGTCGACAAAGAGGACATCATCCGCGTGGCGCGCACTTATGCCAAGTCAAAGCCGGCCGCTATCCAGTGGGGTGTGGCGCTCGACCAGCAGACAGGCGGCCAGCAGGCAGCTCACGCTTTGGTTGCGATGTGGACCATCACCGGCAACCTGGATGTTCCCGGCGGCAACGTCATCGGCCGCGCATGCTGGGGCATCGAGCAGCCTAACTGGACCGGTACCTGGGGTTACGACGAGCTTCTTACCGAGGAAGAGCACAAAAAGCGCATTGGTATCGAGCGCTATCCCATGTTCGCTGTGGGCTTCAAGAACCTTTCTTCGAACGCAACAATCGAGAAATGGCAAAACGGCGAGCATCCCATCCGCGGCGCCTACTTTGCCACCAACAACTTCCTGGCCACGATGGGCGCGCAGGCAGAAAAGCAGCTCGAGTGGTACAAGACCCTGGAGTTTGTGGTTGTAGAAGACCTCTTCATGACGCCTACCATGATGGCGTTGGCAGATGTCGTGCTGCCTGCCTCCACCTACGCCGAGCGCAACGGCTTTGGCGGCTTGAACCCCTACCGTATTAGCGCCATCACCAAGTCCATCGAGCCCGTCGGTGACACCAAGCCCGACAACACAATCTTCTTGGAGCTGGGCAAACGCTTGGTAGAGGCCATCCGCCCGGAGAACGCAGACATCGCATGGCCTTGGGACACCGTCGAGGAGATGTGGGACTACGCACTCGAAGACGGCGGCTTTACGTGGGAAGAGCTCAAGGAGAGCGTCTGGAAGTACCCCGAGTTCCAGTACCGCAAGTACGAGACCGGTGGCCTTCGTGCCGATGGTGGCCTGGGCTTCCAGACCGAGACCGGCCGTGCAGAGATTTACTCCATGGTCTTCCATCACACCTCTTGGTCCGGCCTTGACCCGCTGCCCAGCTACGTCGAGCCGGTCGAAAGCCCGTACTCCGCACCCGAGGACGTGGAAGAGTACCCCTACATCGTGACCTCTGGTCAGCGCGTGGCGCACTTCTTCCACTCCGAGCAGCGTCAGATTGCCAAGCTGCGCAGCCTGCATCCCGATCCGCTGTGCAAGCTGCATCCGGATACCGCAGCCAAGCATGGCATCAAAGAGGGCGATTGGATGTGGCTCGAGAACAAGCACGGCAAGTGCAAGTACAAGGCGTCTTTTGATCCCACTTATGACCCGCGCGTCATGCAGTGCGACCACGGTTGGTGGTTCCCCGAGCGCAAAGATCAGGCAGAGGAGAACACCTTAGACGAGAAGAAGGGTCTGTTTGGAACGTTTGAATCCAACATCAACAACCTCGTGCCCTTCGATGCAGGCGTATCCGGCTTTGGCTCTAACTACAAAGCCATGATGTGCAAGATCTACAAGGCCCAAGACTAGGAGAGAGGACTAGGAAATGGCAATCAAGGGAATCCTCGTCGACGTCAACTACTGCACTGGTTGCGAGGCATGCGTTGTGGCCTGCCAGCAGGAGAAGGGCTACACGGAAAAGCAATACGGCATCACCGTTACCAAGCTGGGGCCGCTGCAGATTACCGAGGGCAAGAAGGATTGGCAGCTCGATTTTATCCCGCAGTTTACCCGCTGGTGCGATTTGTGCGAAAGCCGCACGGCCAAGGGCAAGCGTCCCTCGTGCGTGCACCACTGCCAGGCGCAGTGTTTGGAGTACGGCACCGTTGATGAGCTGGCGGCAAAGATTACTAGCCCGGGACAGATTTTGGTCCCCATCACTGAGGCCTAGCTCGAAGTCCCGTGGCTTCGATGAAATAGCAGGCGCAAGGTTTGAGAAAGGAGGGCAACAAGATGGTAGACGACAGCTTTGGGTATGACGTTGCAGAGCGTTTGATGCACGTCGACGTCCATGCCGGCCATGAGTTCTCCCACGAGGTCCCTAGCTGGGCCCGTAAGAACGGCCGCATCGACTGGAGGGTTCGCTGTGGCGAGAACATGCGCAAGATGGCTCGCGGAGAGGTGACTCCCATATACCAGTCCTAGCGGATGCCCGACACCAAACGGTGGTGTAGCCGCTTGAGCTTTATGGCGCGCCGCACTGCCCACCTTGCCGTTTTAATCGGCAAAACACCTACTAGCAAAAGGAGGTCAGCAAAATGGCTGAAAATCGCGTTATTGATATCAACATGCACATGCTTCCCACTAACCTCTTTACCGATGAGGAGGTGCTCAACGGTTTTCTGTACTCTGCGCCGTTCACCTTTGGGATGAAGGCCTATCTGGGCGACACCCCGGATGGCAAGAAGCGCCAGATGATTTTGGAGTACCCCGAGGGCAAGCAGATCCTCAACTACGTCGAGGGCGACTACACCCTCGAGGCAAAGCTTACCGCCATGGACGAGGCTGGCGTCGACGTTGCCCTCCTGCGTATGCCTGTTTGGCAGGAGTGGCTGCTTTTAGATACCTGCAAGATTGTTAACGACCAGGCAGCACAGATGATGCGCGAGTCCAACGGCCGCTTGAAGTTCAACGCTGTGCTTCCGCCTTGGGGCCGCAAAGAGGACATCAAGGAGCTCGAGCGCTGCATCGACATGGGCGCTGTGGGCGTTCAGTTTGCTTGCTGCTACGGCGACAAATTCTTGGATGACCCCATCTTCAAGCCCTACCTCAAGATTTTGAATGACAAGAAGATCCCGGCCGTTATCCACCACACCCCCGGCCAGAACGCTTACGGCAACTTTGATGAGTACACCGTGCTGCGTCGCGAGCTGGGCCGTATCCATGCCCAGGCTGCTGCCGTCGGCCGCGAGATCTACTCTGGTATGTTCGACGAGTTCCCCAACCTCAAGTTCATCCACACGATGTTTGGCGGCAACTGGTTTGGCCTGTCCAACATCTTGGCCCCGCACAAGACCAAGAAGAACGAGGCGATGAACCGCCTGGCCACCAACGTCGACCACGAGGCTTACGAGCGCTATCTGCAGAACAACATCTACTTCGATATGACGCATCCCATGAGCTGGGGTAAGGCGCAGCTTGAGTGCGCAGTCAAGGTCTGCGGCGCCGATCACCTGCTGCTGGGCTCTTCCTTCCCGGTGTTCTACGAGTGGATGCAGCGCTCTGTGGCAAGTATCGACGAGCTTGACATCTCTGCCGAGGACAAGGCTCTCATCAAGGGCGGCAACGCGGCAAAGATCTTCAACATCTAAGTTTTTACCTGTAAGTAGTGTGTGGCAGGCGGTCGAGGCCGCCTGCCACGCCGGGGCCAAGAGCCAGCAAGGAGTTTTTGGTCCCTACCGAGTCAATCGAGGTGCGTTTTCATGGCAAATCCAAATGCTGTAGCGGCCCAAGACGCGAAGACTCCGTCTTACGCTTGGCCCTGTCTGGCGGTCTCTCTGCTCGCCGCAGTGAGCATCGTCTTTGCGTGGATGTGGCTTCCGGGCCTGACCTTCCCCGTCTTCAAGAGTTGGTTGTCTGCAAACAACCCGCTCTTTGCAGATCCCTCTAACTTCTCTTTGCTCTCAAACGTCATGGGTCTGGTGCCCATCGGTGCGTTGATCATGGCGCTTCCCACCACTATTTTGGTGCGCAAATTTGGCGCTAAGGTCACAACGATCATCGGTCTGGCGCTCTCCCTTGTGGGTACCCTGATCTCTGCGTTTACCGTGGGTAGCAGCTTCTATGCCTTCTTGGCTGGACGCTTTGTCTTGGGCCTGGGTCTTGCGACAACCATCGTTGCCGGTCCTACCTGCATCTCCATCTGGTTCCCCGATTCCACGCGCGGTCGCGCGATGGCCATCTGGTCGATCTGGGCTCCCGTGGGCATCTTCTGCTCTAACTTCGTCAACGACGGTGTCTACAGTGCTGTTGGTCAAAACGTCGGCACGCTCCAGTTGGTGTGGGCAGGCCTGATTGTGGTATGCGGCGTGATCTTTGCCGTCGTGTTCCGCGGCCCGCGTGAAGACGAGCGTAGCCAGGTTTCCCCCGAGCGCAAGCCGCTCAAAGACGTGCTCAAGTTCTTCAAGAGCCGTCAGCTTTGGTGCCTGATCATCATGTTCGCCATCTTCAACTACATGAACTACGCATTCTCGCAGTATCTCAAGACCTGGCTGCAGACCCCGCTCGCTTTGGGCGGCTATGGCTGGGATGCCACCATGGCCGGCGTTATTGGCGGCCTGATTTGCGCCTGCGGTGCGCTGGCACCTATCGGCGGCATCATCTTGGACAAGACTCCCAAGGATAAGAAGTACCTCTGTGTGGTTACCGGTATCGTCGGCCTGACGGTGTGCTGCGCGCTGTCCTTCAAGGCGGAGTTCTTCATCCCCTATGTAATCTTCTTCTGCATCGGCAACATGATGCTCAACGCGTGCTGCCGACCGCTCGTTCCCACCTTCGTGTTCAAGGGCGGCCAGACAGCAGTGGCCTTTGGTTTGTCGCTTCTCACGCTTGGTCAATACGCCGGCCAGATTGCAACAAGCTACGTTCTCGCTCCCTTTAACGAGGGCCTTTCTGCGGCATCCAACGTTGCAATCCAGGCAAAGCAGGCTGTGCTTGCCGCAGGTGGGTCTCCGTCTGACTTTGGCGCAGCCATTGGCCAGGCAGTGCAAGAGGCGCTTGCCGCAGGCAACATCATGGTCGATCCCTCCTTGGCGGTTTGGGCGCTCGTGCCCGTCGGCGTCGTGGGCTGCATCTTGAGCTTGGGCGTGAAGCCTGGCAAGAAGAAGGCCGAGCAGGGTGCCCCTGCTGGCAAGCCCGAGGCAGAAGCTGCTAAGCCTGAGGAAAAAGGCGACAAGGCTGCCGAGTAAGAACTCTATTGCTCAAGAATTCGATTCGCGTTGTCAGCCGGCCTTGAGGGCCTAAGGACCTTTGAGGCCGGCCGCGGGTCGAGATTAGGCCGCCGTCTTTTACAAGCGGCGGCCTTTGGGTTGTCTTCAAGGGTCTTGAGAGCGGAGAGGAGCCAAAGCCATGAAAGAGATCGATGCGACAAGCGGTGCGTCCCTGCTTGCCGACGACGCGGATTTCGATGCAGTGAGCGCCGCCACGCGATGGAGCATGGGGGCTAAGCGCAATCCGCAGGTTCCGCTGCCGGGAAAATCCATATTCCAAGCTCGCGAAAGCGGAAGCCTCTCTGATGATGCGGCTGGGCTTTGCGCGCAAAACCACGGTGCGAGGCCGTCTGGAGACACGTCGCTTTACAGCGACCCACATGTTGATGCGACAAGCGGTGCGACGCCTGGCGTGGCAACGGCTTGCAGAGATTTTGGCATGGCAACGCTTGACGAGGCAGCGCTCAAGCTCAATTGCAAAAAACCCGGGACACATTAGGTTTTAACGGCAAGTTGCACTTGCTAGAATGAAGCAAATTGCATTGATCTGCCGGCATGCTTGCTGCTGCAAACGCAAGTGCGCTGGTGGCTTGAAGCCCTGGGGGAGGGCTGAATAGAGGAGGAATACCATGGCGCAACCTGCCATCGGAGACAAAGGAGCATCTGCCAAGACGCCTGGCTTGGAGGCCATCGAACTTGTGGGCATTCTTGGTTTCTCGTTGTTTTTTGCTTGGATGTTCTCGTGTTTTTACTGGCTTTTTGCCAGCGTCCTTCAAGACGTTGACTTTGGCCAGCGTAACCTCACACAGTGCTTTGTCTTCGTGGGTGTTGCTGCAGGCTATGTCTTGATGCACTTTGCCGGGCGCAACTCCGCTTTTAATCCCTTCAAGATACCGGTGATTGCAGCGTGTGTTATATGCGTTTTGCTCTTGCCCGTGGTTTCTGTGGTGATTGCGCACCTAACCTCGCTGCCTCCAGTATTGCTTTGGGTTGTCAACTTTGCCACCGGTGTCGCAGGTGCTGTTCTTACGGTGCTGTGGCTAGATGTTATGAGTCGCTTGACTCAAGGCGGCGAGTATCGCTTTGTGAGCTTCTCCTTGTTTGCCGGTGCTGCTCTCATGGCACTTATTATGCTTATGCCGCTTGTTGTCCAGACAATCATGGCGGCCTTGTACGGCATAGGGTGCGTAGTGCTCCTCAAGTTTTGTTCAAAGCAGGCACCTTTCAACGACCGTGCCCCCCTTATCGAGACAAACCATCCAAGCTGGGAGTTCTCAAAAGAGATAGGTCCTACCTTTGCCGTGTTTGGCGTTGTCTTTGGCCTATGCTTTGTCTATCTGTTCAACAACGGCGGATGGGTGCTCGTCGTCGGTCTGCTCTTTGTGTTGCCAGGGTCTGCCATTATCGCCATCGCTGCTTCTGTTGGCCGTGAGCTGGGCATCACCGTCATCCAGCGCATTATCTTGTGCGTGACCGTGCTCTCCTGCATTGCGACACCCTTTGCGCCGGTCGAGGTGCAGGTCTTTACCGTGGGTATCGCCATTGCTGCTTGGGCGGCGCTTTTGTCGGTTAACTACGCACTTGTCGTTCGCAAGAGCAAGCTGTCTTGGGACGCCCCTGTCTTTAGGACAGTGCCGCGCAGACTCATCTTGATCGCGGTGGGTTTTGCGCTCGGATGGGTCATCGCTACGGTCGTTGGGTTTGTCTACGGTGCTCATGCAGAGATGTTTGGCACGATCAGGCTTGCGATGGCCGTAGTTCTCGTCGTGGTCTTCATGATCTTCATGCCCGACGCTCATCATCACGACCGCGAGGCCATGGACGAGCTCGCACAGGGGACAACTCCGCGCGCAGCAACGCAGGACTATACGCAAGACCAGGTCTTTGCCGCAAAGTGCATGGCCGCGGCAAAGCTCTACAAGCTCTCCCCGCGCGAGACGGACATCCTGACGTATCTGGCGCGCGGACGCAATGCAGCTTATCTGCAAGAGAAGCTGTGCATCTCCCCACATACGGTTAAAAGCCATATCTACAGCATCTACCGCAAGTTTGACATCCACTCGCAGCAAAAGCTCATGGACTTCATCGAGGAGTATCCGCTCTCAAGCCAGGATCTGGCGCGTTATATCCATGGTGACGACGAGGAAGTTTAGGCTTTAAATCATTATTCTAAGCTAAAAATAGAGAAGAAACCCCAGCTCACGGGCCTCATACCAGCGTGTTGATTTGCTTTTGGCATACGCATTTTGCTAGGTATGAGGCCTTTTTGCGTCGCATGCTGGTTGCGCCGGATAAGCCGACGTCGACTGTATGGGGAAGATACCCGTACGGCAACTCGAAGTGAGGACTCGGGAGCGTTTTGGGCTTTTTCGGCGGGGCTTGCAAGATATGGCGCTTGCTTGCCCAGCAGAGAGAGGGGTTTACCTATGGCTGAGACAAAAGAGCC
>CAYQLX010000024.1:0-19702 GCA_964418305.1 uncultured Coriobacteriaceae bacterium
GAAGGGTCAATGTTGGAGAACATGTCGTTCATGCGCTCCATCTCTTTATCCAGGCAATCTGGGCAGATGGTAAGGTCTGGCGGGAAGTGCACCATAGTGCTGGGGTCTGTCGACACCTTGCCGCACAGCCTGCAGCGCTCTTCATGGGTGTTGTTGGTTGTGTTGTTATCGGCCATAGCGTCCTTCTTTATCTTTGCGAGCCCGCCTGCCATCTAGAAGAAAGGCGGCCCGCAGGCCGCCTCGCTTTAATGCTTAGCTGAAGCTTCCGTACATGTCTGCGTAGGAAGTGTAAGCGTATAGCTGGCCGTCGGTGCAATACGATGTCAAATCGTTGTCATTGTTCTCTGTATCGAAACCGTCCAGCCCCTTCATGAGCTTCTTGCCGCTAGTGAAGTTGTCCCTCATCACCTGGAAAACGTCATCGTACATGGCCGCGAACCACTCCCCGTCCACGACATCACCGCATATAGGCAGCTGGGCCGCCTCGATGCTGTTGGTGTCAAAACCCTTCATGTTGGTGGCCATGGACACAATCTTTGACACCGACATGTTGGTCTCTATGCACTCTGACAGGCTGGCGACCAAGGACGGGTACTGCGAGACATCCTGCTTGAGCACCTTCTTGGCGATGGCCTTGATGAGGTTTCGCTGATTAAGAGTGCGCTGGTAATCGCCCATGGCATAGGCGCCTTGATCGGGCGGGTTGCCATGGCGGCAGCGTGCCAAAACGAGCGCCTCGGTGCCGTCGATAAGGACGTTATCGCCCGCAGGGACGCTTACGCCGTGGTAGTAGGTGCCCTCGGGTACGGTCACATTGACGCCGCCCAGCTGATCCACCAAATCCTTAAAGCCAGAGAAGTAAATGAAGGCGTAGTAGTTGATCTTGATGCCCAAGACGTCGTTGACCTCGTTGATGACGCTATCGTAGCCGCCATACTCGATGGCCGAGTTAATCTTGCACATACCGTGGCCCTCTATGTTGACGCGCAGGTCACGCGGGACCGATATGATGCTCACCTTCTGGTTAGCCTCGTCCACGCGGGCAACCATGATTGAATCCGTGCGGTTGTCGGTCTTCTCGTCGGTGCGGGAATCTCCGCCTAGCAAGAGCACGTAATAGGGCTCGCCGCTTGCCGCGTCGTCGGTCATGGTGATGTTTTTGTCTCCGGCCAGGTTGCTGGTGACCTTCATGTACCAAGCAGCGCCCGCGATGCCAGCAGCGGCCAAGATAACGACGATCACGATGGCGACGATGAGGGCAATCTTCTTCTTGCGCGGCTTTTTGCGTGCATCCGAGTAACGGCTGCCAATGGCATCGCGCGAGTACTCACTGCTGTGGCTGGGTTGAGCGTCGATGCCTGCGGCCGCAGAGTAAGAGGAGCTAGTGCCCCTAGATGAGCGGCGGCTGGAAATGCGCCCGCTTCGAGCCGCACGCTGAAAATCATGCTCATCGGCGAGCTCGGGCGATCCAATCGAGTGCTTCCCGCGATGGCTCGTGCGGTTGAGCTCGTTGTAAGACATCCTGCCGTGGCGGTCTGAGCGGCCGTTTCCAGCGTTGCGGTCGTTATAGTCTCTTGCCAAAAGTCCCCCATAGGGTCGGGATTAGGGCATGTGCGAAGGGCGCGGCAAAGCCTGCAGGCCCTCTGCACAGATTGGGTCACGATACCACTGGGTTTTGTAGAACTTGTGAAGACGCGTCCTAGCGCCCTTACTCACCCAGAAGCTCCGAGACCTCAAGCCACTCATCTTCAAGCGCGGCGATTTGGGCCTTGAGCTCGTCGATTACGGCCTGTTGCTCGATCAAGGCAGCGTAGTCAAAGCCGTCTATGGCGGCGAGCGCGTCATTGGCCTTGGCGAGCTTGGAGCGTGCCGTGGACAACTTGCGGTCGGCCGAGTTACGGCGCTTCTTAAGCTCGCGAAGCTCACGCTGCCCTAGGGCACTGGCTGCATCTTGGAGCTTGGCAGCAGTTTGCTGACCAGCCCCTATAGCCTGCACTGGCCCGCGATTTGCGGCATCTGCCTGCCGGCGACGCTGCTCCATAAGCTCGAGATACTGCTCCACACCGCGCGGCATGTGAGTAAGTTGGCCGTCGATCAAGGCATATTGGTCGTCGGTGACGCGCTCGGTGAGGTAGCGGTCGTGGCTTACCAAAAGCAACGTGCCGGGCCAGGAGTCAAGCAAACTCTCCACTTGGGCGAGCATGTCGGTGTCAAGATCGTTACCCGGCTCGTCGAGCACGAGCACGTTGGGGCGATCGAGCAGGATCAGGCACAGCTGCAGGCGGCGGCGCTGCCCGCCGGACAGGTCTTTGACGGGGCAGTTGAGTTGCGCGGAGTCAAAGCCTAGCTCTTGAAGCAGCTGTGAGGGTGACACCTCACGTCCGTCATCAAGCTCGTAACGCGTCTTGTAGCGCGCGATAACCTCGCGCACTAGGTCGCCTTCTATCTCTTTGAGCTCTGCGAGCTGCTGATCGAGCACGGCCATCTTGACCGTCTGGCCTATCTCAACGCGCCCGCAAGTAGGAGTGAGCTTGCCCTGCATGAGCTCGAGCAAGGTGGTTTTGCCCGCGCCGTTGGAGCCCAGGATGCCAATACGATCGCCCGCACCGATGTTGAGCTCCACGGGCTTAATTACCTCGTGGTTGCCAAAGCTCACGCCGGCACCTTTGAGGTTGATGACCTTCTTGCCCAAGCGGCTCATAGCACTGCGGCGCAGCTCGATGCTATTGCGCGCGGGCGGCTCGTCGGCGATGAGCTCGAGTGCCGCGTCCTTGCGAAACTTAGGCTTGGTGCCGCGCGCCTGCGGTTGGCGCGCCAGCCAGGCGAGCTCCTTGCGCAGGATGTTGCGGCGCTTTGCGGCAGCCACAGCTGCCTGGCGGTCGCGCTCCACACGCTGCTGAATATAGGCGGAGTAGCCACCCTCAAAAGGCGTGACGATGCGGTCGTGGACCTCCCACATCCCTAAGCAGACCTCGTCGAGGAACCAGCGGTCATGGGTGATAAGCAGCAGTGCACCGCTGCCATCGCGCCAACGATGCTTGAGATGCATGGCAAGCCAATGAATGCCCTCTATATCGAGATGGTTAGTAGGCTCGTCCATCATGAGAACGTCCCAGGAGCCTATGAGCACCCGCGCCAGATCGGCGCGGCGGCGCTGCCCACCAGACAGGGTGCCGATGGTGGCCGTTGGATCTATATCGCCTAAAAGCTCTGCCATGATGCCGCGGATGCGTGCATCGGCCGCCCACTCGTATTGCGGGATATCGCCCACCACGGCCTCGACCAAGGTCTGGTTATCATCGAGCGTATCCTGCTGGCCCAGATAACCCACGCGCACGCCGTTCGTGCGCACAACGCGGCCCTCGTCTGGCTCGTAGGCGCCAGAGAGCACCTGCAAAAGCGACGACTTGCCGTCGCCATTGCGGCCCACGATGCCTATGCGGTCTCCGTCGTTGATGCCTAGGGTGAGGCTATCGAAGATCTTGACCGTGGGAAACTCCAAGCGCACACCCTCGCAGCCCAACAGATACGCCATCTAGCGCTCCTCTTGGCCGGCACTGGCTTGGGCATCGGCCTCATGCTCGGCATCTACTGCGGCTCCGGGTACGTCACCGGGCACAGCGTTTGCCGCAGGCTCTTGGGCAGCAGCAGCGGCCTTGGCCTGCGCGCGCTTGCCATGGGCGCCGCCCTCCTTCTTGATGCGACGGCGGCGCTCGCGTGCCGTCTCATACTCGTAGGTCTCGCGGGCGTCGGGGCCCATGCGCTTGATGACAGCAGCCGCGTCTTGCGCTTCGTCGTCGATATCGCCGCCTAAGTCTATGGGGTAGAGCGGTTTGCGCGAGAAGATGTCGTAGATAATCGGCACGACAAACAAGGTCATGAAGGTGCCGTAGAGCAAGCCGCCAGCAACGACCAGCGCCATACCGCGCTCCATGCTCGCGCCTATCTCCTGGCTAAATATCATGGCCCCCATGGCCAAGATGGTGGTAAGCGCCGTCATGAGGATGGGGCGCATACGCGTCTGACCTGCAGCAACGAGCGCCGCCCGCTTGGCCACGCCGCCCAGGCGCAGCTGGTTGACGTAATCCACAAACACAATGCCGTTGTTGACGATGGTGCCCATCAAAATCACAAAGCCCAAAAGGCTCATCATCGATATCTGCTCGCCTGCTATGAAAAGCGCGATAAAGCCACCCGTAAAGGCCAAAGGCACCGTAAAGATGATGATGAAGGGCGACAGTAAGCTCTGGAACTGCGCGACCATGACCAGGTACACGAGCAAGAAGCCCAAAGCTGTGAGCAACAGCATCTGGTAGAGCATGTTGGCGATTGTCTCGTCGGTGCCGGCAATCTCTACGCTGTAGCCGCTGGGGACATCCATCTGCTCGAGCTTGGGCTGCAGCTCGCGCACGAGCAGCGTTGTGTTGTAGCCGTCGTCTATCTCTGCTGTGACGCTGCACACGTAGGCGCCGTTGGAGCGCTGGATGCTCACCAGACCGGGCTCGGTTTTGAGGCTGGCCACGCTGGAGAGCTTGTGCTCGTCACCGTTGTTGTCCTCAAAGCTCCAGCTCATGAGGTTACTCTTGTTGATGGAGTCGTATTCCTCGTCGTCCACATTGACGTCGATGCTGTTGCCTTGGGAGTCGGTCATGGTAAAGGCTTGAGACTGCGTCTTAAGCGCGGTGGAGAGTTGCTGGTAGACCTGCCCCACCGTCATGCTCATGGCGCCGAGCTTGTTTTTGTCAAAAACCAGATGCAAGGTCTCGTCGGCATCCTCTTGGCCGTCGCTTACCTCGCTATAGCCCTCCACCGTCTTGACCACGTCCACGACGTCTCCAGCGAGCTCTGTGACCTTGTCCGAGTCTTCGCCCGTGACGTTAATCTGCAGACCGGCGCTCATAAGCGATGACATGGACTCCATGGAGTCGCTGTTGGTGACGGTGCAGTCAAAGCCGCTTGCCGCATCCAAGCACGCCTGAGTAACCTCTTTCATCTTGGACTCTGTGTTCACCTTGGACTCGTCCACCATGCCGTAGACAATGAAGGTACCCGAGTAAGTGTCAGCCTCGCTGGCGTTGGCCATCATCATCGAGCTCGTAAAGCTATCGTCCACGCAGCCCGCATCCGATATGCCGTCGACTGCCGTCACGGCATCGACCACTTGATCGGCGACCTTGTAGGCGTCCTCTTTATCCGTGTCATCTGGCATCTCAAGCGTCAGCATGATCTGATTGGAGCTCATATCGGGGATGAGCACGACGCCCATGTTGAGCACGCCGTAAACCGAGCCGCCCAAAAGCACGGCCGCAAAGACGAGCACCGGCGCTTTATGAGACAGACACCAGCTAATCGCCTTGCCGTAGGCCGTCTGCACACGGCCAAGCTCGCTGCCAGAGCGCGTTTTCATGTTCTTGAAGAGCACACTGCCCAAGGCCGGCACAACGGTAAGTGCCACGAGCAGGGAAGCGACGAGCACGTAGGACAAGGTGAGCGCAAAGGGCACGAGCAGCTGGCGCACCGTGCCACTCGTAAAGACCATAGGCAAGAACACGCAGATGGTGGTGAGGGTGGACGCGATAACGGCCGCAGACACCTGGCGCGCACCCTGGGCGGCCGCGCGCGCGGGAGGATAGCCCTGCTGCCGCAGGCGATAGATGTTTTCCATGACGACAATGCCGTTGTCAACGAGCATGCCTATGGCAAGACTCATGGCGCCCAGCGTCATGATGTTGAGGTCAAGCCCCGTGAAGTACATGACCAGCAGCGCAAACAGAACGCTAAAGGGAATGGCAAAGGCCACGATGAGCGTAGGCTTGATGTCGCGCAGGAACACAGCCAATACGATCACGGCGAGCAGCGCGCCAAAGAGCAATGTGTTGAGAATGGTGGCTATGTAGAGGTCGATGTAATCGCCTTGGTCCATGACCTTGATAAGGTCAAGACCCTCGTTATCGCTTTCAAGCTGAGCGATCTGCTCGTTGACCTGCTTGGACATATCGCCGGTGTTTGCCGTGGGGGCTTTGGTAACCGACAAGACGATGCCGTCTTTGCCGTTGAGATTTGCGTAAGAATCGCCCTCGTTGCTGGCGGTGACGATGTTTGCCACGTCACTCAAGCGCACCTTGCCCACGCCGTCGATCTTAGTGAGCACGAGGTTTTTGAGCTCCTTGGTGTCCTTGATACTCTGACCCACCTTGATGAGCCACTTAGTATCGCCGCTGCCGCTCACGTAGCCTGCTGGCATCTCGAGGTTCTGGGCGGCTATGAGCTGCGCCAGAGTATCGATGTCAAGCAGCTTGTCGATGTTTGCGCTCTTGCGGGCACTGTCGCGATTCTCCTCGTAGGTAGTGCGGCTTTGCTCCAGCTGGCTTTTGCTGCTTTTAAGCTGCGTGCGTGTGCTGGAGATAGTGGAAAGCCCCTGCGTGATGGAAGACTGCGCCTGGTCGAGCTGACGCTGTTGCTCCACGAGCGTGAGCACCGTTGCCGCACTGGAAGAGCTCTCTCCCATCTGCTGCTCTAAGGCGTCGAGCGCCTGCTGCGTTATGGCAAGCTCGCTTTGCAGCTGCTCGACCGTACCTGTATCGCCCATGGCGGTGGCGGCCTGGATGCGCGCCTGCAAAAGCGCGACCTGCGCCTCGTAGGACGCCTTCATGGCGTTGGCCGTATCGAGCTGCGACAAGCCGGGTGTTGCCTGCTTCTTGGCAGCGTCAAGCGCCTCTTGGCCCTGCTCAATCTTCTTCTGGCTGGCCTTGAGCTTAGACTCGCTGTCATCGAGCTTGGACAAAGCGCTCTCTATCTGATTTTCCCCTTGATCGATCTTGTCTTTGGCCTCTGAGAGCTGCTCGTTCACATTGCCGAGAATTCCATCGTTGACGAGGTCAATCTTGTCTTGGTCGAGCTCCACGGTAACGGTGTTAGAAACACCTCCGGACACCGATACGCTCGCCACGTTACTCTGACGCTCCAAGGCGGGAACCACCGTGTCATCCACGAAGTCCGACAGCTGCGCCAAATCCATGGTGTCGCTGGTGACACCAAGGTACACCGACGCCATCATGTCCATGCTCATCTCCATGTACGACGGCGTGCCGGCGGTATCCGGCAGCTGGCTTGAGACGGTGTTACACGCAGCAGAGACCTTGACCAGGGCGGAATCCATGTCTGTGTCGTCAGTGAACTCCAAAAAGACCATGGAGTAGTTCTCCATGGAGTACGAGGTGACGTTTTTCACGCCGCTCACGCTCGAGAGCTCGCCCTCCAAGACGTCGGTGACGTCGCTTTGCACCTGCTCTGGGCTAGCGCCTACGTCGGTGGTCATCACCGCCAAATACGGGGCCGAGAACTCAGGCAGGAGATTGGTCTTCATATTAGAAAGCGACACGCCGCCCAAAATCAGGCAGATGACAACGGCGACGAGCACCAAGTACGGCTTCTTAACAGACAAGCGGGCAAGCATGCAGGCTCCTTATGTGCAAATAAATGGGAGTGAGCAGAGTTATCTCATGCTACTCCCATTATCGCGCAGGCTCACCTTCTATTGCCTAACAGCAAGCCAACATCTCTCTGTAATTTTGCCGCGTATACGCACTTGGCCGCGCACGCATTGGGGCTTGGCAGGCAGCCTGCCGCGCAGATGCCTTTAGCTCTGCTGAGACCTTTGAGCGATCTCTTGCGCGTCTACGCCCTCTGCTTGGGCTGCTGCCAGCACTTCTTCTGCCTCTGCCTGGGCCTCTGCGGCCGTCTGTGCCGCCAAGGCAGCGATGGCCGCGGCCTCCTCGGCTGCGCGTTGGGCCTCGGTCGCGTCTTCTAGGGCGTCTGCCACGGCCTGCTCTATATCGCTCAGCTCCTCATGGGGCTCTTGCTCGTCTGCAAGGTGCTCCTCGGCGTATTCCTCCTCATGGGCGTCCTCCCAGCTTTCCTCCTCGTCTTGCTGCTCGAGGCAGTTACGCATGCTTTCTGCCTCGATGAAGACGCGAGCCGTCTGAGGCCAGCGGTTCACGAGTTTGCGCTCGATGTCGTCTACGGCAAGCAGGACGTCGTGGGCGCTTATGTCGCCCTTGAAGGTGGCGTCGATGGTAATAAGCAGACTATCGGGGCCCAGGTACATGGTGAGAATGCGCCCGCACTCGAGCACACGCGGGTCGTCTTCTACGATTTCGCGCACCTCATCAAGCGAGGCATGCTTCATGCCCTCGCCCACGAGCAGGCCCTTGGTCTCTGACAAAAGGACCACGGCCACGCCGCACAAGAGCACGCCGATAAACAGCGACGCCGCACCGTCGGCGTAAAGGTTGCCCGTGAACTTGTAGACCAGAAGGCTCACGAGCGCTGCAACTAGGCCAAGCTCTGCTGCACTGTCCTCGAGCACAACGGTGTAGAGACTCGGGTCCTTGGCGTCGCGGATAAAGCGAATGGGGCCAATATCGCCGCGCGCCTTGTTGAACTGCTTCACGGCCACGAGCAGCGTGGAGCCCTCGATGACCATGCCAATCAAGATGATGGCAAAGTTGAGCGTGACATCGCCCATGACCTTAGTGCCGGCCATGGCCTGCTGAATGCTCTCTATGCCCTTGTAGATGGAAAGCCCACCACCCAAAAGGAAGATGAGCAACGCGACGACGAGCGTCCAGAAGTAGAGCTCTTTGCCGTAGCCAAAGGGATGGAGATAATCGGGCTCCTTTTTGGAGCGATGCATGCCAAAGAGAACCAAGATGCCGTTGCCGCTATCTACCACCGAGTGTATGCCCTCTGACAGCATGGCCGCGCTGCCTGATATGAACGCAGCGATAAACTTGACGATGCCGACGGCTATGTTTCCTATGATGGCCGCGATGACGGCGATGTGGCCCCCGCTATGGGATGCGTTACTTGCGCCGGCTTGAGCCGGCTTGCCTATGTGAGTCTCCTTGCTCTGACTGTGACTTTGCGACATGGTCGCACTACTTCCTTTCTGGTTGACTACAATGCGCGCCTTTGCGCAGCACGACGGCGGCTTTAAGCGCCACATGGCGCAAGCGCAAAAGCTGTATCAATTTATTTTCACGTGCTGTGTAGCACATTACAATCTCGACTTGGAAACGATTGTGCCAAAATCTTGCAAGGTAACGATTCAAGCCAACTCGTCGAAAACCGCCCCGGCGCGTGCGAGTACGCGATACGGGTGCTATAGAATGAGCGGGCAACTCTACCAAAACGCCGCCGGCGGCGGCTCACAGTTAGGGATTACTACATGTCTCTCACTTTATCGGCCTTCATAGCGCAGGCTGCCGGGCACCCCATACTGATCGTCATCCTTGTGCTCGTTTTGGGTGTCACCTGCATATCCGGCGTAACAGACGCCCCCAACGCCATCGCTACCGCCGTATCCACGCGCTGTCTGCGCCCGGGTGTTGCCATCGGCCTTGCCGCCGTGTTCAACCTCGTGGGCCTCATAGGCATGACCTACATATCCACTGCCGTGGCCCACACGATGTTTAACATGGTCGACTTTGGATGGGACACGCATGCGGCGCTCCTTGCGCTCATGGCCGCCATGGTAGCGGCCATCATCTGGGGTGTGTTCTGCTGGTACATGGGCATCCCCGCATCCAAGAGCCACATGCTCATCGCCGGCATCACCGGCGGCGCCATCGCTTGTAGCGGTTGGGAGGGCGTTGTCCCGGCAGAATGGGCCAAGGTTATCTACGGCATGGCCTTCTCACTGATTGCCGGCTTTATCTTGGGCTGGCTGGTGGTCAAGCTCGTAGAAAAGCTCTTTGCTGCCGCCAACCGCTACCGCGCCAACAAGGCCTTTACCATCATCCAAGACATCTGCGCTGTCGCCTTGAGCTTCTTGCACGGCGCACAAGACGGCCAAAAGTTCATGTCCATCGCCCTTTTGGGCATCGCCTTGAGCTTTGGGCACCCCACGCCGTCTGAAAGCGGGTTTCCGCTGTGGCTCATGATTATCTGCTCGCTTGCCATAAGCCTGGGCACCGCCGTGGGCGGCAAGCGCATCATCAAAAGCGTCGCCATGGACATGGTCACGCTTGAGAAGTACCAAGGCGTGAGCGCCAGCTGCTCTACCGTCATCACCTTGCTCGTAAGCTCGCTTACTGGCATGCCCGTCTCTACCAGCCATTGCTCCACGAGCGCCATCATGGGCGTCGGTGCTGCCAAAAACGCCAAGGAGGTTCGCTGGGAGATTGCCAAAAACATGGTCTTGGCCTGGGTTTTGACCTTCCCCTGCTGCGGGCTCATCGGCTTTGTGCTGGCAAAGCTCTTCATCTTCCTGTTCTAAGCACGCAACGCAAGCACGCAACGCAGGCGCACATCGTAGCCGCACGCCGCACGTATCACCCACGCCATAGCGCAACGCCGTGCAGCCGCGATTCGCCGCTGCAAGAGAGCAAGCGCCCACCTGTGCCACGCCTTGCTGCGGCCGTCCAAAGCGCTATGCAAGCGCCCTATAATGCAGCAGGAAATTAGAAGACGCAGGAGGCAGACCCATGGATCAAAACGGCACTGTGCTCATGGCCCACGGAAGCGGCGGCACCATGATGCGCGACATCATCGAGCAGCTCTTCTTTGAAGCCTACGCGGGCGACACTCTCAAAGGCGGCGATGACGCTGCCGTATTGGACATCCCATCAGACAAGCTCGCGTTTTCCACCGATACCTTTGTGGTGACGCCGCACTTCTTTCCCGGCGGCGACATAGGGCACCTGGCGGTGTGTGGCACTGTCAACGACGTAGCCACAAGCGGCGCCATCCCGCGCTACTTAAGCTGCGCCTTTGTGCTTGAAGAAGGCTACCCTCTGGAGAACTTGCGCCGCATCTGCGCGAGCATGGCAGCCTGCGCCAAAGAGGCCGGGGTAGAAATCGTGACCGGCGATACTAAAGTCGTCAATCGCGGCCACGGCGACGGCGTCTACATCAACACGGCCGGCATCGGCCAGATGCGCGACGGCGTGAGCCTAAGCGGGCGCAACATAAAGCCCGGTGACAAGGTGCTGATAAGCGGTTCCATCGGCGACCACGGCATCACCATCATATCCACGCGCGAGGAGCTGGGCTTTGAGACGCAGGTCAAGACCGACGCAGCCCCGCTCAATCACTTGATTGGCAACGTGTTAGACGCCTGCCCGACAGGCAGCGTGCGTGCCTTTAGAGACCCAACGCGCGGCGGCCTTGCCAGCACGCTCAACGAGTTTGCGAGCATGAGCGGCACCGACATCCGCATCGAGGAAGACAGCGTCCCCGTGCATGACCAAGTGCGCGGCGCGTGCGAGATGCTCGGCTACGACGTGTTCCAAGTAGCCAACGAGGGCAAGATGGTTTGCGTCGTAGCACCCGAGGCGGCAGACGCAGCGCTTGCCGCCATGCGTGCGAGCAAGTACGGCGAGGAGGCTGCCATCATCGGCGAGGTCGTAGACGGCGAAGGGCGCGTCTTCTTGCGCACGGGTTTTGGCAGCCAGCGCATCTTGGACATGCTCGTTGGCGAGCAACTGCCGCGCATTTGCTAGAAGCAGGCGCCCCTAACCCTTAAGCCTTAAGCCTTAAGTAGCGGCGTGAGCTCTTTGCGCGCAAGAACCGTAAGACGCTTGGTGGCACGGCTCATGGCCGTGTAGAGGCGATGACGGCATACCTGTGTGTCTTGATAGATGGCAGCCGTGGCATCCGGCACGATGACCTCATCAAACTCCAAGCCCTTAGCCAAGGCCACGTCCAAGAGCACTACGCCGCTTTGCGGCAGGTTGCGCTTGCCGTCCATGAGCATGACGTCTTCTGCGTCTAGGAGCTGCGCCATATCCTTGAGGCTTTTCTTATCGGCTGCTACAACGGCGGCAAGCTCGCCACTTGCAACAGCGTCGCGCACCGTGCGCACGAGTGTGTCTTGCCACTCATCATCAGCTGCAAAGGCTTGCACCACAGGGGCCTGGCCGTCGCGCTGCACGCTGTTGGTCTTGAGACGCTGAGTCGTATCCATGAGGCTCGTAAACAAAGCCGTGACCTGCGGCGTGGAGCGATAGCTCGTCATGAGCTCGCATTGGGCCACCTGCCCGCGCTGCTGCTCAAAGACCTCCCTGATCTGATCCCAGGTGGCCGTTCCCTCGTGGATGGCCTGATTGGGGTCTCCCAAGAGCAGGAAGTGTGCGTTTTTGAAGTAGCGCGCCAAAACGGCGAGCTGTGCCTGCGTGTAGTCTTGGACCTCGTCAATCATCACGTAGCGCGCTTGCTCGTCCACCGCACCCGTGAGCGCAATCCTCAAACCCAGATACTCCGGAGAGCTCAGACTTTTCTTGCCAAAGGCACGCATGCCTATGCGCTCTATGCGCAACCAATCGGCTGCCTCAATCCTCTCCTCCACGCCCTCATAACGCGCAACGAGGTAACGACGCGTGTAATCCTCGATATCCTCGTCGTTTATAACCGCTATGTGCTGCCCAAAGTAGCGCAGCTGCTCATCGGGCGTAAGCTCGCTTACTAAGACCTGCGTATCCTCATCCTTTGTTAGGCGTTTGATGCGGCTTTCTAGGCGATCGAGCAAATCCTCTATGGCAAGAGCCGTGCGATGCGGGCCCGCGGGGAACTTGCGGTACTTGTTCCAAGCGCTCTTTGCCTGCCCGGCGCTTATTACGACCTCGTCGGCCACGCGTATATCCGCAAAGTCGCCCTCTTGCAGGGAGAGGTGCGCGACTGCATCGTCCACTGCAGCGAGCGTGTCAAGTGCGTCGACGCCGCCCAAACCACGATCGCCCGCGCCCAAGCGCTGCGCGAAGACAGCCCACGTGCAGGTTTGGGGGTTACCCTCGCCCATATCGGGCAACACGTTTGAGATATAGCTCTCAAAGACGCTGTTGGGGGTGATGAGCCAGACGTTGCGCGGGTCGAGATTTTGGCGGTCTTGGTAGAGCAGGTAGGCGATGCGCTGCAACAGCACGCTCGTCTTGCCAGAGCCAGCGATGCCGCAGACGAGCATGGCGGGTACGTCCTCGTGGCGCACGACGACGTTTTGTTCTTTTTGGATGGTGGTGGTGATGTCGGTCATCTTGCTGCTACGCTGGCGCGCAAGCGATTGCAAAAGCAGCTGATCCTCTATGGCGATAGTCGTGTCAAAACAGCCGTTGAGTTTATCGTGCTCAATGTCAAACTGCCTGCGCGTCACAAGCTCGCATTCCACGGTGCGCCCGTTTGCAATGTAGCTCGTGCGCCCGCTGGCCTGGTTGTAGTAGACCTCGGCCACAGGACTGCGCCAGTCCACGATAAAGTGGCGGCCGCGCTCATCGGTCATGCCGGCCGTTCCTATGTAAACGTCGCGCACAGGGCCGCCGGGTTTGAACTGCAAAGACACCTTGGCAAAGTAGGGTTGCTTCTTGAGCAGCTGCACCCTGTCCAAGCGCTCTATGTCCATGTCGTTTGAGAGGTTGTAGGCGTCGATGATCTTGTGCATCGACTCTATCTCAACGTAAGTCTCTACGTTGACCTCTCCGGTGAAGTCCCAAGTAAGCTCCTCCATCATGGACTTGCGGTCTCCCATGGCGTCGCCCAAGCGCTCCTTGAGTGCCTTGGCGCTTTGGGTCTCTATATCCACGAGCTTGGCATATGTCTTGGTCAGATGCTCTTGCTCCTGAGCGAATACTTCGTCCATCAAATAACTCCTATCGCAAAAACGTCCCAAGAATCATACCAGCGTCTATGAGAGCAGCAAAGCAAGCGCCCCGCTGCAGCGCGAGGCGACAGCAGGTGCCGTAAGCTGTTCGGCCAGCTTTGACAATCTCGGCGACGCGCTTGGCGGCGTGCTAAGCAGCGTGCCCAGCAGCACGTTTGGTGGCTCGTCTATCAGTGCGCCTAGCGGCACATTTGACGGCTCGTCTATCAGCGTGCTTAGCGGCGCGCCTTAGTCGAAGAAAGACGCACTGTAGTTCTTGAAGACGACGTCTCCGCCGTCTTGGGTGGCCACCAAATCCACATCGCCCGTGATGCGAAAGTCATGATCTTCCTCTACATCGCAAACAATCTGGCGCACATGCCACACGAGCTCTTCTTGCTCGTCTGACTCGTCTATATCGATGTAGGCCGCGCTGCGCGCGTCTGCGTTGAGCAAGATATCCTCGTGTGCGTCGTAAAAAGCCGCCAAAACGTTGCGCCACTTGCGCTCGCCAAAGCCCCAATCGGCGTCCAAAGCACCAAGCTCCTCTGCGCGGTCGTGGGCCATAAGACGCACGCGAGCAAAAAGCGCATTGCGCACGAGCACGCGCAAACCGCGGCGATCTGCCACGATGGCCTCCTGGGCCGTGGGCGGAGCCGCGTCCAAGTCTGCCGTGCCGATGTTGGCCCACTCGTCCACCAGGCTGCTGTCAACGCTGCGCACAACCACGCCCAGCCAGCTCACGATGTCGTCAAGTTGCTCGTTGCGCTTATCCAGCGGGATGGTACGGTCCAAGACCCTAAACGCGTCTGAGAGGTAACGTAAAAGCAGGCCCTCGCTGCGGGCGATCTTGTAGGCGCTCACATAGCTTTTAAAGGTGTCGCCTGTCTCGAGCATCTCGCGCAGAATGCTCTTGGGGCTCAGCGCAAAATCACGCGCCCAGGGCACGCTCTCGCAATACATGTCAAAGGCCCCGTTCAAAAGCTCCTCAAGCGGCTTGGGATAGGTGACCTCCTGAAGCTTTTCTAGGCGCTCGTCGTAATCCACACCATCGGCCTTCATCTGGGCCATGGCGCGATCACGCGCGCGGCGCTCTTGGGCGCGCAGAATCTGGCGCGGATCCTCGAGCGTGCTCTCCACCATGCTCACTAGGTCTAAGGCGTAGTTGTCATCCTGCGGGTCCAAAAGCTCCAAGGCCGCCAGTAGGAAAGGCGACAACGGCTGGTCGAGCGCAAAGTCGCGCGGCATGTCCACCGTGGTGAAGTAATCCGGATTGCCGTCTTGGTCTTGTTCAAAGCGCACCACGCCTGCGTCTATGAGAGTCGTGAATATCTCTTGCGCACGCACACGGAGCTTTGCCTTGTCCTCATCTGTTTGATGGCAGACGTCTATGAGCGCATCCACGCGGCTTTTTGCGTCCCCGCCGCGCTCGACCATGGACAAGACCATGGAGTGCGTGATGCGCATGCGCGGCTTGAGCGGCTCTGGCTGCGCCTCTATAAGCCGCGTGAAAGATTGCTCGTTCCAGTTGACAAAGTTCTCTGGTGCCTTCTTGAGCTTGATCTTGCGCTGCTTCTTTGGGTCATTACCAGCCTTGGCGCGCAGCTTGGCGTTTTCTATCTCATGCTCTGGGGCTAAAGCTATGACCACGCCCTCTGTGTCAAAACCACTGCGCCCGGCGCGCCCTGCGATTTGATGAAACTCACGCGCGTTGAGCTTGCGCTGCCTATACCCGTCAAACTTAGTAAGCGCCGTGAGCAGCACCGTATGGATGGGAACGTTGATACCTACGCCCAGAGTGTCTGTGCCGCAGATGACAGGCAGCAGCCCCTCTTGAGCAAGCTTCTCTACGAGCAGGCGATAGCGCGGCAGCATACCCGCATGATGCACACCCACGCCGCAACCCAGCAAGCGCTGCAAGATCTTGCCAAAGGCCGTGTTAAAGCTCGTGCCCTTGGAGGCCTCTTTGATGGCCACGCGCTGCTCTTTGGTAGCCACGCCATAGCTGGCAAGCGCCTGAGCGCTGGCGATGGCGGCATCCTGACTAAAGTGCACCACGTAGATGGGTGCCTCTCCCTCGCGCAGGGCGATCTCTACCGTGCCCTCGAGCGGGCAGGTCTCGTACTTGAAGCTCAAAGGAACGGGGCGCTGGGCGTTGTCGATAACATCCACCTTGCGGCCCGATCTTTCCTCTAAGTGGCTGGCGATGGCACTTGTGTCGCCCAAGGTGGCGCTCATGAGTAGGAAGCCGGTATGCGTGAGCTCAAGCAGGGGCACCTGCCAAGCCCAACCGCGATCGGCGTCTGCGTAGAAGTGGAACTCGTCCATGGCAACGTATGAGATATCTGCATCAGGGCCTTGCGCCAGGGCGCGGTTGGCCAGAATCTCTGCCGTGCAGCAGATGATGGGGGCGTTGGGGTTGATGGCGCTGTCACCGGTAATCATGCCCACAAAATCGCGCCCAAAGACATCGGCCAGATAAAAGAACTTCTCGCTGACCAAGGCCTTGATGGGTGCTGTGTAGAAGGAGACTTGATCGCGGCACAGCGCAAGAAAGTGCATGCCCAAAGCCACCATGGATTTGCCCGAGCCTGTAGGCGTGCCCAAGATCACATGGTTGCCGCTCATAAGCGACAGCAGAGCGTCTTCTTGGTGCGGCCACAGCTCTATGCCGCGATCTGCCGCCCAGCAGGCAAAAGCCTCAAACACGTCTACAGCGTCTGCATCCGGGCCCTGCTCGTTCCAGATGCGATCTGCCAAAGCACCCAGCGACGCGTAAGCGCCCGCATCTGGGGCGTCTTGCTGGCCTTGCTGCTCTTGCAGCGCGGCATTCTGCAACGTTTGCACCTCTGTCATCTGGTTAACCTCTCAAGTCTTAGTTACTCCATGCAATCCTAGCGCACCCCTGTGACGCAGAACTTGCGTGCAGGCACCCAAACGCAAAGACGGCGGCACGCGCGCAAGCGCTGCCGCCGTCAGGCCTGCTGCCACAAAAGGCTTTACTCGGCACCTTCTTGAGTCTTAGGGTTCTTGATGCGGTATTCCTCAAGCTCTGCGTTGAGAATCTCAAAGTGCTCGACAGCCGCCTTTACACGCGGACGCAGGCGCAAGTAGTAAGCCAAGCAAAAGACCACCAAGGCAATGCCCACAACAGCCACGATTATGTTCGAGCGCATGAATCCAAAGATTGCCTCCACAACGCCCAAAGCGGCAAAGAAGATGGCCATCGTAGCCGTGCGTCGCAGCTGGACACCGTCGCGCGCAGAAACCCTGGCGCGGCGCAGGAGAAGCTCCTCCTCGGTGAGGTCCTCATCTGCTGCAGCGGCCTTAGCAGCCTTGCGCTCGCGCTCTTGCTCTTTTGCGGCGGCCTCGTTCATCTGGCGCTCACGCTCCATGTGGCGTGCCTCAATCTTGGCGCGCTCGACCTTGGCGGCGGCGACCTCCTCGAAGACCTTCTGCTCCTCGAGCTCTGCGGCGCGATCGAGCTCCTCCCACTCCTCATCAACCTCATGGGCGCTGTCTTCGCGCTTGAGTTGACTGAGTACTTGGGCCTTCTCTTCATCGAGTTTGGGCATCTTATCCACGCTTGCAAAGCTCCTCGGGTCAAAATTAGTGTCCGACAAGGATACCGCAGCTTTGCAACCGTTCACAGATAAATTTCTGCCTTTGTCTGTTTTTTGCTTGAAGTACTCAACATTTGTAGCTAGCAAGACGACGCACAGCCCCGGTTGGTCACAAAGTTCGGTATTGGGCACGGCTGCGTCCCCAGTTGAGGGGGTTTGTGACCACACGAATACGATCGCACGCTCACTTACTTGTTTAGTGCTGTATTTTCTTGAAGCGTCTTATAGAGCGCGTCTGCATTGATGGGCTTTGCCAAAAAATCGCTCATGCCGGATTCAAAGACGCTGCTTCGCTCGTCTGTAAAAACGTCAGCCGTCAAAGCGATGATGGGGATGCTCTTGGCATCAGCGTGGCCGGAGGCGCGGATGGCCTTTGTGGCCTCGATGCCGTCCATAACCGGCATGCGCACATCCATCAAAATGATATCGAAGGTAGAGGCGTCTGATTGCGTGAAGATATCCAGCGCCTTCTTCCCGTTATCTGCGATAGTCACGATGCAACCCGCATTCTCAAGGATGGTCTGCGCCACATAGATGTTGAGCTCGTTGTCCTCGACGAGCAAAACACGCAAGCCCTCCAAATCATGTGCAGCAACGGGTGTGCTTTCTAGAACCGCATGATCGTCAAGTCCGGCGATATCCACCTCAAATTCAACGGTGAACTCTGTTCCCTCGCCCAGCTTGCTCTTTACCGATATCGTCCCGCCGATTGTATCGACAAGCCCCTTGACGATAGCAAGGCCAAGGCCCGTACCCTGCGTCTTGATATTTGCCTGGGTTTTCTCTCGGGCAAAGGGCACGAAAAGCTCCTCCAAGAACTCCTCGCTCATGCCGATGCCGTTATCTCGAATAACAAACCGAATCTTCAAGCGGTCGTTTTCTGCCTTGATGTTGTGAATCTCGAACCACACATCGCCGCCCTCGGGCGTGTATTTTGCGGCGTTAGACAAAAGGTTAAAGAAAATCTGGTTAAAGCGCAGCTTATCCACGTAGATGGCGTATTCGCCCGTCTCGAGCTCTGGGTGGAAGTTTAGGTGCTTTTCTTCCATTATCGGGCGGATGACCGTATCGACGGTGGCGAGCAGCTCTGCCCTCGTTAGCCTCTCACGATGCAACGTAACGGCGCCGCTCTCAATCCTGTTCACGTCTAGGATGTCATTGATGAGCCCCAAGAGAAACTTGCCAGAGATCTTTGTCTTTCTCAAGTACTCGTGCACCTTGTCGAGGTCTTCTTCTGCAAGGGCAAGATCAGTAAGGTTGAGGATGGCATTCATCGGCGTGCGAATGTCGTGGCTCATATTAGACAGAAAGCGCGTCTTCTCGCGGCTTGCCTCCTCTGCCTTATCCAAAGCTTCCTGGATTGCCTCTTTTTGGCGCTCTTTGAGCAAATCGGTATCTTTTGTAGCGATGAAGAAGTAGGAAAGCTCGACAACCACCACAGAGCACAGCGGTAAGAACGGGAAGATTGTTCCGGCCGGGATGACGAGGTTGTTGACTGCAAACCCGATGAGCATAACGAAGGAAATCTCCATTGCCCTAAACGCATAGCGCTCGGACTCTTCTCTCTTGCCGATATAGACAATCAGCAGGTCGAGAATCGACTCCAAGTAGTAGAAGAGATTGAGGAAGGAATAGAACGTATAGAGCGGGCCTCTCACGTATGTGCCGCTGTCATCAAAAGACCAAAGAAGGCCCATGAACGGCGTCAAGACAATCATGCAGAGCAAAACCACTATGGGGATTAGCTCAATCTTACGCATGATTGGTCTGAACGTGCTGCCCACAAAAGCGCGTGCAAACACGTGCCATGCAAACGGTATTACCGTGTAGATAAGGTAGAAGATAAACGCAACTACTTCCCAGGTAGTCACAGACAAGTTGCCAGAGAGATGACAGGCGATAAAGGAGAAATCAGCCATGACATACAGGGCCGTTGCACCGATGAGCACCAGCAGACGATTGCGACTGCTCTTTTCTAGGACCGCCGTAAATGACCTAGCTGTAAGCATGACCAACAAAATGATCATAAAGGCAGAGCTTAATAAGTAAGTGCTCAAGGTACTGCTCATACTAGGGCACCATCCCCTTCTGTGCGGCAACAGGGCGCCTTCAGGATGTCAAGGTGTCAGGCAGGCGTTTGAACGCTGTCTACACCTTTGATATTTAAGGCACTAGGACACCTTATGAAACATAATACGGATGAAATTGAAGGAGGTCAACGCAACAACGCAGCGTTGGGAAAAACCCGCAAGAACAGCAAAAGACCCCGCCCAAGGAAGCCTTAAGCGGGGTCATACATTGTAGATGGTGGACCGTCAGGGGTTCGAACCCTGGACCTTGGGATTAAGAGTCCCCTGCTCTGCCAGCTGAGCTAACGGTCCTAACGCGAGGAGATACTTTACTCGCTTTTTGCAGCCATTGCAAGAAGCAGTTTTGGTTTCCCGTCGCC
>CAYQLX010000025.1:0-16017 GCA_964418305.1 uncultured Coriobacteriaceae bacterium
TGTACTTGGCCAAGTCGACAACGCGCTGGCTGTAGCCCCACTCGTTGTCGTACCAAGAGATGCACTTGATGAAGTTGCCCTTGCCGCCCAGCACGTTGGTGAGCCCTGCGTCAAAGATGGAACTGTAGGGGTTGCCAATCACGTCGCACGAGACGATGGGATCGGTGCAGTACTGCAGGATGCCCTTGAGCTCGCCGTTGGCAGCCTCCTCCATTGCGGAGTTGATTTGCTCGGCCGTGACCTCGCAGCCAAGCTCGCAGGTAAGGTCGACCATGGAGCCCGTGGGGACGGGAACGCGCGTGGCCATGCCGTCCAGCTTGCCCTGCAGCTCGGGGATGACCAGACCCACGGCCTTGGCAGCACCGGTGGTGGTGGGGATCTGGCTTACGGCAGCGGCGCGGCTGCGGCGGAAGTCCTTGTGATGGACGTCCAGAATCTTCTGGTCGTTGGTATAGGCATGCACCGTGTTGATGAAGCCCTTCTCGATGCCAAACTTGTCGTTGAGCACCTTGGCGAAGGGAGCCAGGCAGTTGGTGGTGCAAGAAGCGTTGGAGACGATGTGCTGGGTAGCAGCGTCGTAGGTGTTATGGTTGACGCCCATGACGATGGTGTTATCGACGTCTTTGCCGGGCGCAGAAATGACGACCTTCTTGGCGCCGTTGTCGATATGAGGCTGGCAGGCCTCGCTCGTCTTGAGCTTGCCGGTGGTCTCCAAGACAACGTCTACGCCGTAGTCGCCCCAGGTGAGGTTTTTGGGGTCGCGGTCTTGGAAGGCATGGATGCGATGGCCATCAAAGATAAGAGCACCTTCCTCTGCGCGAGCCTCGTCAAAGGCGATGCCATGGCAGGAGTCATACTTGGCAAGGTATGCCGCGCATTCCAAGTCTGACGGGTTGTTGATGGCTACGACCTCGATGTTGGGGTCTGCCTCTGCGATGCGAAAGACCAGACGGCCGATGCGGCCAAAACCGTTGATGCCAACCTTGATTGTCATGTGCGGGTCTCCTTTTCTGTAATCCAACCATTGCCTTGATGGCGCATAGCGCCGGGTGATGCCTTGTCTCAATCCTAATGGGAAACACGCGCGAAACAAACGGCCGTAGGCAGCTAGTTCGCGAATGGGGCGTCTTGCCGCCCCAAGTAAAAGCCCTTGCTACTTGACCACGCCCACGTAGCTTGCGTTGCCTGCAAGCAGGCGGATGGCGTTGGCGTACTCGATGTTGTACTTGAGACCCTTGGATGCGTCGATGTTGGGCAGCTTGATAGCGCACTGGCGCGGCACGCCGGCAAACACCTTGCAGGTCTTCCACTTCTTGGAACGCAGCTTGTAGAGGTTTTTCACATAGCTTTTGCTCTTGCGGTTGAGCTTGGCGTCGCTGTTGGGGCCTATGGTGCGGATGGCATCGCCTTTAAGGGTGATTTTTTTGAGTTTCTTGCATTTGTAGAAGGCTTTGTCACCTATGGATACGACGTTGGCGCCGATGCTCACGCTGGTGACCTTGTGTCCCTTGGAGTTGTTGAAGGCACCCTTGCCGATGGCCGTGACCTTGAAGGTGCCCTTCTCCTTAAAGGTGCTGCCCGATATGGTCTTTGTGACCTGGGTTTTGGCCTGTGCAGGAACACTTGCCTTCTTGCTGCCCTTGTAGGCGACGAGCTCTACTTCGCCTGTGTAGGAGTAGGTCGTGGAAGAAGTTCCGTCTGTGTTGTCTACGACGTTGTGCTCTGCGTTCTTGCCCATCTTGGTCACCTTGTATGTGGCCTTGCCTACGGCAAAGGTGAAGCCCTTCTTGACCTTTGTCTTGTAGGAAGCAGCGACAGGTTGGGATTCCTGATTGCCGCTGTCTTGCGCATCGTCTGTTGCGGATGCGGTTGGGGTTTGGCTTGTTGCATCGGCACTGCTTTGCACAGAGGCAAAGGCGCAGGGCGCAAAGGCGATAGCGCAAGAGAGCGCTGTTGCAGCGCAAATCATTGCTTTGGGGGTGTTTAGCTTCATAGCTCTCCGTTACGTGGAAACAACAGTGCCTAGAAGTATACCCTGCGTACCTGCATGTGCCGGTACGCTTCACAGGATGCCCAAAGCCTCACCCGCAGCTTATGCGGGCGGGCGGCACAGGGTGCCGCCCCTACGTAGGGGTCGAATTTCATTCGACCCCACGGTGCAGTAATAGATTCTGTGTGACAGTAAGGATAAAGTCCGCCTGCGGCTAGAAGACGACGAGCTGGTCGCGGTTGATGAACTCATCGGCACCGCGCTGACCCATGAGCTGCGTTAGCTTATCGCTGTCATAGCCGGCTAAGCCGCGGCCCACCAAGCGCCCTTGGGCGTCCACGAGGTCTACCGGGTCTCCGGCGGCAAAGCTGCCTTGGCAGGCGGCAATGCCTACGGGAAGCAGGCTCGCTCCTTGCTCGGCCAGAGCTTTGACGGCGCCGTCGTCGCAGGTCACGCGCCCGCGCACTTTGCCGCCCAAGGCAATCCAGCTCTTGCGTGCGTGCATGCCCAAAGACTCGCTGTCAAAAAAGCGCGTGCCCACGCTGCGGCCGTGGCAGGCGTCGGTCACCGTGTCGCGGCGATGGCCTTCGGCGATGACCATGGGGATGCCTGCGCTCATGAGCACGCGGGCTGCCTGCACCTTGGTGAGCATGCCACCGCTGCCGCTTGCGCTGCCCACGCCACCGGCGCTGGCCTCAATCTGCTGTGAGAGCTTGCTCACATGGTCCAAAAGCTCGGCATCTGCGTCTTTGCGCGGGTCTGCTGTATACAGGCCGTCTATATCGGATAGGAGCACCACGAGATCGGCGTCGATGGCCGTGGCCACCATGGCCGCCAGCGTGTCGTTGTCGCCAAAGCGTATCTCATCGGTGGCGACGGTGTCGTTTTCGTTGATGACGGGGACGGCGCCTTGGGCGAGCAGCTCGTCGATGGTCGCACGTGCGTTGAGGTAGCTCTCGCGTACGCCGGTCGTGGCGCGCGTGAGCAGAATCTGGCCCACGTGCATCCCAAAGCAGCGGAAGGTGTCTGCGTAGGCGTTAACGAGCGACACCTGACCTATGGCGGCGGCTGCTTGCAGCATGGGCATGTCGTTGGGGCGCGGGCCGCTGTGGCCCATAATCCCCAAGCCTAATGCGATGGAGCCGGATGAGACGATGACCATCTGCCAGCCTTCGTCGCGTAGGGCGGCGGCCTCTGTGGCTAGGCGCCCTATGAAGGCGCGGTCGAGTTGACCGTTTTGGTCGACGAGGGTGGACGAGCCAATCTTGACGACAACGCGCTTCATGGTCCTAAACCTCTCCCTCGAAGTCCATGAGGGTCATGTAGTCGTAATCGCCATCCCAGCTGCTGGGCTGGAACTCAAACTCGGTCTCCAAGATGCGAATCGTGTCGCCCGGCTTGGCGCCGGCCTCGGTGAGCGCGGCTTCCACGCCGATGTGCTCCAACCTGCGCTCCAAGAAGGCGATGGCCTCGTCGTTGTTCCATTCTGTCTGGATGACCATGCGCTCGACTTGGCGGCCCTCAATGCGGTAGACATCGGCTTCCTCGCGGCGCACGGTAAAGCGCTTGTCGCGCTGCTGACGCTTGAGCTCCCAGATCTGGTCGTATTCTGTGACCTCGTCTTCTGCTGCGGCCTCGCGCAGCTGATGAACACGCTCGCCGGTAGCAGCGATGAGCTGCTGCAACCCAGTGCGGCTCACGGCAGAGACGGCAAAAAACGGAATCGGGTCTGGATCGTCGATGCCCTCATCTAAGAGCTTCTCGGACAACTCCTCGCTCTCTTGCTTGACCAGGGACTTCAAGCGTTTGAGGGCGTCTTCCGTGTCGGGAAGGTCTGCCTTGTTGCCTATGACGATGCGCGGGCGAGAGGCGAGCTCGGGCGCGTAGGCCTCGAGTTCTTGGTTGATGATCTTGTAATCCTCTACAGGGTCGCGGCCCTCGAAGCCGCCGGATAGGTCAACCACATGCAGGAGCAGGGCTGTGCGCTCGACATGGCGCAGGAACTCGTGGCCTAGGCCCTTGCCCTGCGCTGCGCCCTCTATGAGGCCAGGGACGTCGGCAACGACGAAGGAACGGTCGTCCAGATGGACCATGCCTAGGTTGGGAACCAGTGTGGTAAAGGGGTAATCGGCGATCTTGGGGCGCGCGGCGCTCATGCAAGCGATGAGGCTCGACTTGCCCACGCTCGGCATGCCGATGAGCGCGGCGTCGGCCATGAGCTTCATCTCGAGCTCGACCCAGCATTCATCGGCAGGCTCGCCTAGCTCGCTAAAGGCCGGGGCACGGCGCGTGGGAGTGACGAAGTGGATGTTGCCGCGGCCGCCGTGGCCACCCTTGAGCGCGCAGACGCGCTCACCGTTATGGGTGAGGTCGGCGATCTCCTCCACGGGGTTCATGTCGTCGTCCAGCAGGCGGATTGTCGTGCCGACGGGCACTTTGAGGATTAGATCTTCGCCATGGGCGCCGTGGCGGCGCGCGCCTTTGCCGTGGGTGCCACGCTGCGCTTTGAAGTGATGCTTGTAGCGGTAGTCAATCAGGCTGGACACAGTGCTGTCGGCTTGGAAGATGATGGAGCCGCCATGCCCGCCGTCGCCGCCGTCGGGGCCGCCCTTGGGAACGTGTGCCTCGCGCCTAAACGACGTGCAGCCGGCGCCGCCGTCTCCTGCCTTGATGTAGATGCGAACTAGATCGGTAAATTGGGACATGGTGAATCATCGGTCCAATCAAAGAAGTCTAAAAAGTCGAAGCTGCATTCTAGCGCAGGGGCCTGTCTTAGAACGCTTGGTAGTCCTGCAGGGCCTCCAGGTAGCTGGACTCGGTGCCCAGCGACTGCGCGGACATGTGCATGAGCAGGTCGATCCACTCGTCGCAGGTCTTGCCCCATAGCTTGGCCGCGCCGCCTTGCGTGCTCACGCGCTCTATGGCCGCGTCGACGTCTGCCGCCGTGTACGGTTGGGTCTTGCAGCCGAGCATCATCTCCAGAAGCTCCAAGTTGACGGGGCTGTAGAAGAGACCCTTGAGCAGGGCTAGATAGCCCATCATCGGGGCAAGCGGCAGTGCGTCTGCCTGCGTGAGCTCGACGCCTGTTGCGAGGTCTGCATCGACAATCATCTCGCGCACTTGCGAGCCGTCCTCGTCTGCCAAGTCGTGCTCGAGCAGCCATTGTGCATAGGCCTCAAAGCCAAAGTCTTGGTTGAAGAGCCCCTCTGGCACGCCGGCCACACCGGGTGCCGCCTTGCGTGCGAGCTTGAGGCCGAGCATCGCATCGGCATTGCCCTCTTTATCAAATACCGTGCAGTTGGAGGTCATGTAGGCAAAGACCGGGCCCAAAAGTGCGGCGATGCGCAGCTTGCGCACGGCATCTGCCTCGTCTGCATAGGAGAAGGCCACGCGGCAGCGGGCAGCGCCCAGGAGCAGGGGCAGCGCGTCATCTCCCATGCGCTGCTGCATCTTGGCGTAAGGCTCAAAGGGCACAGGCTCGAGCTCGCTCAATGCAGCCGAGGGATGGAAGCCACAGGCCACGAGCTTATAGTCCACGGGCTTGAGGATCTGCTCGACCCTGAAGAGGAAGTTGCGATACTCCTCCTCAATCTGAGCCAGCGTGAGGCACGAGGCGATGCTTACCACGAGCTGCCCGCCGTGGTCCAAGCTCACCGCAGAAAGCTGTCTGCCTGCGGCGATGACTTGCCCGTCGTTGTTGCGCACGACCTGCGGCCAGAACTCTGCGAGCTTGTCCATGATGTCTGACAGACCCAGGCGGCCGTTCTTGCCAAAGAAGGGCACGGCGTCGCCGTCCTCGTCCACTACGAAGTGGAACTGCGTCAAGGCGACACCGCCCATGTCGCCGCCCTTGCAGTTGCCGCGCAGGTATTCGACGATCTCTGCCGCTGCGTTATCCATGAAAGCCCCTAACTTCGCGCTTGATGATATTGGCAAGATGATACACAAACGGCACCCCGCAGGGTGCCGCAAGGTAAAGCGTTTACGTTGCGCTACGTGCGACTACAGCGTGCCCGCGGCGCGTGCGGCCTCGACTTCGTCGATGGCCTCCTGCGGAGTCTTGGAGCAGTGCCCGTCGCCGATGCTCACAACGCTGATTTTGTCGCCCACTTTAATTTGGCCGGTGTCGCACACAACGCCAAAGATGCCCTCGCGCGGGAAGATGCAATCGCCCGCCAAGTAATAGATGGCGCAGCGTGTGTGGCAGACCTTTCCTACCTGGCTGACCTCGATCTTGACGTCGCCCACCTGCAAGACGGTGCCGATGGGGATGAAGAAGGGCATGAAACCGCGCGTGGTGATGTTCTCTGCAAAGTCGCCCTCTTTGACGCTCAAGCCGCGGTTTTGCGCTTTCTTGATGGACTCCTCTGCCAGAAAGCTAATCTGGCGATGCCACTCACCGCTGGCGTGTGCGTCGTCAACGCAGCCAAAGTCCTCCTCTACGCTCATGACGCCTGCCTCAATCGGCTTTTTGCGTGCGCCCTTCTTGGGGGCGATGTTGACACTGGTGACCTCGCCAATTACATCACCGGGCTTCATGTTGTCGATCTTTTCCTTGGCAAGCGCGTCGGCTTTCTCTTCTGCGTCTGCCAAAGCCTCGAGCTCTGGCGTGAGCAAGGAGAAGCCTTTCTCGATGTCTGCCATGCGGTCCTCTCTCTCACAAGCAAGGCGACGTCACTGCCGCCCTGCGTAAAACCTATTTAGCAACTAGGTATTATATCCGAGTATAAGCGCCTTTGCATTCAGGGGCCAAGGTGGTCGTCACGGCGGGCGAGGCCTGTGTGCTCTGCTGCGTCGCAGCCATCTGCTACCCTGCATAAAGCATTAAGTAACTAGCAGCCGCCTTGCGCCCAAGGCGGCTTTCCGTCGTGTCTGGGGGACGCACATGCTCATAGATTTGCTGCAAAGAAAGCTCTTTACAGCGCAGCCCATGGAGCCTGTTACGGCAAAGCTCGAGTCTGGCCAAGATGCCAGCTTGGGTATCGCCGCATCGGTGCGGCCCTTCCTCGTGGCAGCGGCCTTTGCACGCAAGGCACGTCCCATGCTGGTTATCGTGAGTGGTAACGACGCCGCTTCTCGCTTTGCGCGCGACGTCGCCGCCTTCATAGGGCTTGAGCACGTCAAGGTTCTGCCCGAGCGCCTTGATTTGCCCTGGGCCGCTACCGCGCCCGACCTCAAGACGGTTGGTGCGCGCACGCAGGCTATAGGCATGCTCGCCGCCGGTGAGAGCGTTGTCGTGGTCACTAGTGCACGTGCCCTGCTTCGCCGTGTGGCACCTGCCGACGGCAATGCCTTTGCGTCGCTTGAAGTCTCCAAGGACAACGGCGTCGTGGACGGCGCCACGGGCGAGGTCCTTGAGTACGAGCAGCTTGCAGAGGCGCTCATCACGCGCGGATATCAGCACCTCGAGCAGCTCGATGGCCCGGGTACCTTTAGCGTGCACGGCGACGCAGTAGATGTCTTTGGGGCGGGCATGACTGCCCCGGTGCGTATCGACTTTTGGGGCGATGACGTAGAGAGCCTGCGTCGTATCGTGCCTGCCACCGGTCAGACGATTGGCGAGGTCGATAGCGTGCAGATATGGCCCTGCCGCGAGTTCACCGTGAGCAAGCGCGGTCTTGAGCGTGCACGTAAGAAGCTGCGCGCGCAGATAGCAGCCAACGAGGATGTGGCAGAGGGCATGCGCAAGCTTGAGGCGGGTATGAGCTTTGCGGGCATGGAGCGCTTCTTGCCGTATCTGGTGCACGAGACTTGCATCCCCATCGCGCATGCAGCGTCCGGCACGCTTGTCGTGCTGGCCGAGCCGCGCTCGCTCTTTGACGATGCGTCGCGCCGCTACGATGAGCTTTTGTCGCATGCGGCCAACAACGGTGCCTCAGACGAGGAGGTCGCGCGCCTCTTCTGCGCGCCGGCGCGTATGGACTTTGGCACGCAGCAGCGCCTCACGTTGCAGTCCATGATGCGCGCAGGTGCGCTAGTAGACGCCGAGCTTTCTATCGAGCGCCCGAGCTTCCAAGGCCGCGAGGACAAGCTCATATCAACGCTTGCGGCTCTTGCGGATTCTCACTGCACGACGCTTTTTAGCGTGCCCGACCGCAACGCACGCAAGGACATAGAGCTCATGCTCACCGACAACAACATCAGCTACGTGGAGAATTTGCAAGCCAGCGCGCGTAGTTTGCGTCAGGATTTGATCAACATCACCGATGTGGACGTTGCCAGCGGCTTTATCATGCCCGACGCTCATCTGGCGTTGCTGTCCATCGCCGATCTGTCGCAGCGCGCGTCGCGCCGCCGTCGCGCTAGCAAGAAGGTTGACATCACCGATATCACCTTCCCCTTTAAGCCGGGCGACTACGTGGTCCATGCCAGCCACGGTATTGCGCTGTTCAAAGACATCGTGCGCCAGGAGGTGGCTGGCACCGAGCGCGACTACCTGCTGTTAGCCTACGCGCAAGACGACAAGCTTTACGTGCCCGTGGAACAAATCGATCGCATCACGCGCTACGTTGGCCCCGATGGCGCGGCCCCACGCTTGACGCGCCTTCATACGGCCGATTGGTCGCGCGCCATGGGCAAGGCGCGCAAGTCGGCCAAGAAGCTCGCCTTTGATTTGGTGGACCTCTACGCGCGTCGCAGCACTGTTAAGGGTTACAGCTACAGCCCCGATAATGACTTCATGATGCAGATGGAGGAGCTCTTTCCGTATGAGGAGACCCCCGATCAGCTCTCTGCCATTGCCGATGTTAAGGCCGATATGGAATCCGAGAAGCCCATGGATCGTCTCATCTGCGGCGATGTGGGCTTTGGCAAGACGGAGGTGGCCATGCGCGCAGCCTTTAAGGCGGTGAGCGACCATCGACAAGTGATGGTCCTGTGCCCCACGACTATCCTGGCCCAGCAACACTACGCAACCTTTAGCGACCGCTTCTCGTCTTTTGGCATACGCGTCGAGGTCTTGAGTCGCTTTAGGACGGCGTCGCAGCAAAAGGCGGCGCTTGCTGGTTTTGCCGCCGGTGAGGTGGACGTGCTTGTGGGTACGCATCGCCTGCTCAGCCGCGATGTGAACCCCAAGGAGCTGGGCCTCATCATCATCGACGAGGAGCAACGCTTTGGCGTGGGCCACAAAGAGCAGCTCAAAAACCTGCGCGAGAGTGTGGACGTGCTCACGCTTTCTGCCACGCCCATCCCGCGCACGCTGCAGATGAGCCTGTCGGGTGTGCGCGACATGAGCCTCATTACCACGCCGCCTACCAACCGCCGCCCGGTTAAGGTCCACGTGGGCGAGTGGGACGACGATCTTATATCGGCCGCCATCAGGCGCGAGCTTGAGCGCGGCGGCCAGGTCTACTACGTGAGCAATCGCGTGCGCACCATAGATGATGCAGAAGAAGCGGTGCGCCAAGCTGCGCCCGAGGCGCGCGTGGGTGTGGCGCACGGACAGATGGCTCCGCACCAGGTAGAGGACATGATGGAGCGCTTCAACGGCGGCGAGATAGACGTGCTCGTGGCCACGACCATCGTGGAAAGCGGCCTGGACAATCCGCATGCCAACACGCTCATCATCGAGGATAGCCAGCGCCTGGGCCTCGCACAGCTCTACCAGCTCAAGGGCCGTGTGGGCCGCTCCACCAAGCAGGCCTATGCGTACTTCCTCTTCCCGTCGGATCGTCCTCTCACCGAGGAGGCGACCCAGCGCCTCGAGGCAATAGGAGAGTTCACCGATCTTGGCAGCGGTATGCGCGTGGCGATGAAGGACCTAGAGATTCGCGGTGCCGGCAGCATGCTGGGTGCCGAGCAAAGCGGCAACATGTCGGCCGTGGGCTTTGATCTTTTTGCGAGTTTGCTGGCAGAGGCCGTAAGCGACGCGCGCGGCGAGGACAAGCTGGCCTACCCGGAGGTCCATGTTGATCTTGCGGCGGATTTTGTCATCCCGCAGGAATACATACCCGACGGCGGCGAGCGCGTGACCTACTACCGCCGCCTGGCAGCGGCGCTTACGGCACAGGACGTCGATGTAATCGCAGACAGCATGCGCAGCAAGTACGGCGGCTTGCCCCAACCCGTGGCCAACATCTGCAACCGCGCCCGCATCAAGGCGTACTGCGAGACCGTGGGCGCAACCAACGTGGCGCAGGTGGGCGGCAAGCTGGTGATAGGGGAGGTCTCAAAGCTCACATCGGCAACCATCAGCGCCAACATCGATGCCAAAAAGCTCCTTACCAAGATGCGCGCCCTCTACGTGCCCACCATCAAGTCTTACCGCATCCCCGTGGTTAAAGGGGAACCTGTGGTCGATATTGCCGCCGATGCTCTGGCGGCTATGGCGCAGGCGGTGGAAGAGGCGCAGGAGTAGCTGCAGCAGCCGCGCTACCTTGGTGTTGTGGCATCAAGGCGGATTTTTAAGGAATGATAAGGTTTCAGAGTTGTGCACGTTTGGTGGCAGTGAGCAAGGCTCAAGGCCTGTTGTGCGATAATGCAGCACCTATGCAGAAGACGAGAAACATAATCAGTTTGGTGCTCAGCGCACTTGTGGTAGTGGCTGTCGTGGCCGTCGTGGTTCAAGGCGTCTCTATAAGCGGCACCTCCAAGAAGCTCGAGGAGGCAAACGCTCAGCTTGCAGATCTCAACACCCAGGTGGACGAGGCAACAACTACAAACAACGAGCTCCAAAGCGAATCAGAGACGAACCTCATCGAGTGGCGCAACGCCCAAGGCCGGCTCTCCTTCTTGGGCGATGGCAGCGGGCTTGTGGCCTACCTTACCTTTGACGACGGCCCCTGCTCCAACACCTCCAAGGTGCTCGATATCTTGGACGAGTACGACGCCTGCGGCACGTGGTTCTGTCTTGCCAACGATAAAGACCAGGATTACCTGCAGCTCGATTTGCTCAAAGAGATAGAGAGCCGCGGCAGCGCTGTGGGTATCCACGACTGGGAGCAAAACGAGAGCTACAGCTACTACAAGGGAACCGTGGACAACTACTTTGATACGGACTTTGACAAGACCAAGAAGAAGCTCGAGAAGAAGCTTGGCCATGAGATAAAGATCATGCGCTTTGCCGGCGGCAGCCCCACCATCGCTTACTACAACTCCAAGATTGGCAAGACCTTGCCGCAAGAGATAATCAAGCGCGGCTACCAGTACTTTGACTGGAACGTCCTTGCGGGAGACTCCGAGCCTTCGCAGTTTGTTAACGGGTCCACCCCCAAGGACAAGATCGTGAGCAACGTTTTGACCGAGGCCAAGGCCTTTGCTAAGACCAATAGCCCTATCTGCGTGCTCATGCACGACAACCCTGGCAAGGACACGACCGTGGAGGCCCTGCCCGAGATAATCGAAGGTCTCAAGGACATGGGCTATACCTTTGCCACGCTTACGTACGATTCCCCCGGCTTCTATCAGGCGAAGATCATTGACTAGCAGATACGACAACAACGACGGCCGCTACTACGGTGACGAGCGTTCTAGGCAACGCCAGGATAACGGCGCCTATGGGCAGGGCAGCGCGCGCCAGCGCTTCTCGCGCAACTACGACACCTACGAGGATCAAGAAACGCTGCAGGCAAATGACCGTGGGCGCCTGCGCTACGACGATGCCATGCGTGACAGTGGCCAGGCCGCGCGTACGCGCCAGCGTCAGGCGGCCGATTACGATCGCGCGCGCTATACGTCGCGCAACGACAGCGGTATGCAGGGCATGCGCACACAAGACCAGATGCGACAGCAGGACCGTGCACGCAGACAGGCCACCATACAGGGTGCGCAGCAAGGTGCTGCACGCAGCGGCGGACGACGTCAGGTGCACTTGGATCAGACGAGCCAGGTCCCGCGCTACGGCAATCCCCAGCAGACGGGCTCTTGGAGCCAGCAGAGCGTGCAGAGGCAGGCATCCCATGGCCGCTCGCAGCAATACGGCAATATGGCAGAGCGCTATAACCGCGGCAACGTCATGTACCAAGCACGCCCTGACGCGGCCTCGAACGTGGTCAATGCGGCATCGGGCGCGCAGGGCGGCTTTTTGAGCAGCCCGATTTCCTTCATCGTGCGCATTGTGCTCATCGTTGTTTTGGTTGGTGTCTTTGGCGTGCGCGCTGTGCTCAACAGCGGCAGCGCATCGCAGCTGGCCGAGGCCAACTCGTCCATTGAAAGCCAGCAAGAGCAACTCGATAGCCTCACGTCGCAAAACGAGGAGCTCCAGTCCAACATCGACTCCAGGCAAGACACGCTGGATGCTTACAACAAGCTGGTGCAGGCAAGCAACTAGAGCGCAAGCTGCATCGCAAAGGTTAAGCGCCAACACAAAGGGCTGCAGCTCATACTAGGCTGCAGCCCTTCTTGATGCTATGTCCTCGCAAACCCTTACAGCAGCTTCTTGAGGAAGCGTCCCGTCCAGCTCTCATCGCAGGCGGCCACTTGCTCGGGCGTGCCGCTGACAACCACCTTGCCGCCGTGATCGCCGCCCTCTGGTCCGAGGTCGATGATGCGATCTGCCGCTTTGATGATGTCGAGGTTGTGCTCGATGACGAGCACAGTGTTGCCTTTGTCCACGAGCTTTTGGAGCACCTCGAGCAGCTGACGCACGTCGTCAAAGTGAAGGCCTGTTGTTGGCTCATCTAGGATGTAGAAGGTCTTTCCCGTCTGGCGCTTTTGCAGCTCGCTGGAGAGCTTGACGCGCTGCGCCTCTCCGCCGGATAACGTCGTGGCAGGCTGCCCGAGCTTGATGTAGCCCAGGCCAACATCGCGCAGCGTGGTGAGCTTGCGGCTTATGGAGGGCAGGTTCTCGAAGAAATCGCAGGCCTCTGTCACCGTCATCTCCAAGACATCGGCGATGGACTTGCCGCGGTAGGTAACTTGCAGCGTCTCGCGGTTGTAGCGCGCGCCGTTGCAGACCTCACAGGGAACGTAGACGTCTGGCAGGAAGTGCATCTCAATCTTGAGCTGGCCGTCGCCCTTGCAGGCCTCGCAGCGCCCGCCCGATGTGTTGAACGAGAACCGGCCGGGGGCAAAGCCGCGGGCGCGGCTCTCTGGCAGGCTAGCAAAGAGCTTGCGGATGTCGTCCCAGACGCCGATGTAGGTGGCGGGGTTTGAGCGCGGGGTGCGCCCGATGGGTGATTGGTCGATGTTGATGACCTTGTCGATCTTGTCTATGCCCGTGAGCTTTTTGTAGGCGCCCACTTTGTGGCGGCTGCGCATGATCTTGTTGCTAAGGGCCGGGGCGAGCGTGCTCGTGACAAGCGAGCTCTTGCCGCTGCCGGATACGCCCGTGACAACGGTGAGCGTTCCTATCTCGATCTCTACGTTAACGTTGTCGAGGTTGTTTTGCGTGGCGCCTGTGAGTTTGATGGAACCGCGGCGCGGGTTGCGGCGCTCTTTGGGCATGGGCACGCACTTGGCGCCGCTTAAGTACTGGCCGGTGATAGACCTCTTGCATGTCTCTATATCCTGCGGGGTTCCCGCAGCAACGACCTCTCCACCGTTGACGCCGGCGCCGGGCCCGATGTCTACCACGTAATCCGCCGCGCGTATAGTGTCTTCGTCGTGCTCTACTACGACCACGGTGTTTCCCAGATCGCGCAGGCGCTTGAGGGTGGCGATGAGACGCTCGTTGTCGCGCTGGTGCAGGCCGATGCTGGGCTCGTCCAAGATGTAGAGCACGCCCATGAGACCTGCGCCAATCTGAGTTGCCAAGCGTATGCGTTGGGCTTCTCCGCCGGATAAGGTTGCGGTTGCGCGGTCGAGCGACAGATAGTCCAGACCAACGTTGACCATGAAGCGCAGACGCTCGCATATCTCTTTGACGATGGGTGCGCCTATGATTTGTTGTGTTGGCGTGAGCTTAATGCTGCCAAAGAACTCGAGCGCCTGCGCGGCAGAGAGCTGGCAGGCCTCGTAGATACTCTTGCCGCCCACGGTAACGGCCAGAATCTCTGGCTTGAGGCGCGCGCCGTGGCATTTGGTGCAGGCGGATATTGACATGTACTCCTCGAGGCGCTCTTTTTGGCGCTCGCTCTCGCTCTCTACGTACTTGTCCTGTATGGCTTGGAGCACACCGCCCCATTTGATGTACCAGTAGGTGTTGCGGCCGTCACGCGTGATGTAATCCACGCGCACGTCCTCGTCGCCTAAGCCGTACAAAAGCGCGTCGCGCACTGCGGTAGGGAGGTCTTCCCAGGGGGTGTCCAGGCTGCCTTGGCCCATGTGCTTGATGACGGCGGCGTATACCTGCGGGTAGTAGTTGCTGGTAGGGCTAAAGGCAGCTATGGCGCCCTCTGCTACAGACAGTGTGCGATCTGCTACGACGAGGTCTGGGTCCACACCCTGCACAAAGCCCAGACCTAAGCATTCCGGACAGGCACCGTACGGGGCATTGAACGAGAAGTCGCGCGGCTCTATCTCTTGGAGCTCGTAGTCGTGGTCTGGGCAGGATAAAGACAGGCAGAAGGTCTGCTCTCCCTCTATGCCCTTGGCGGCCTTGGCGCCGCTCGAATGGCCGGCCTCGGTTGCGTCATCACGGTTGGCGTCCATGGTCTTGACGAGCACGGTGCCCTTGGTGAGTGTCGTTGCCGTCTCTATGGCCTCTGCCAGACGGCCTTGTCCGCCCTCTTTGACTTTGATGCGGTCTACCACGACCTCTATGGTGTGCTTAATTTTCTTGTTGAGCTTGAGGTCCTCTGAGAGCGTGGTGACCTCTCCGTCTATGCGTACGCGACTAAAGCCTTCTTTTGCCAGGTCCTTGAAGAGGGTGACGAACTCACCTTTGCGGCCCTTGACGATGGGCGCCATGACCATGATGCGCTGGCCCATCTGGTTGGCCATGATTTTGTCGCAGACTTGGTCTACCGTCTGCTGCTCTATGACGCGGCCACATTTGGGGCAGTGCGGCGTGCCCACGCGCGCGTACAAAAGGCGCAGGTAGTCGTATATCTCTGTCACGGTGGCGACGGTGGAGCGCGGGTTTTTGTTGGTGGTCTTTTGGTCTATGGATATGGCGGGCGATAAGCCGTCGATGCTGTCGAGGTCGGGCTTTTCCATCTGGCCTAAGAACTGGCGTGCGTAGCTTGAGAGGCTCTCTACGTAGCGACGCTGGCCCTCTGCGTAGATGGTGTCAAAGGCAAGCGAGCTCTTGCCGCTACCGGATAGCCCCGTGAAGACGACGAGCTTGTCTCTGGGTATCTCGAGGCTGATGTTTTTGAGGTTGTGCTGGCGTGCGCCCTTTATAACGATGTTGTCGGAAGCCAAGTGCTGCTCCTTGAGTATGGTGGTGTGGTAAATCGAATAGTAGCGATGATAACCCCGATGATAACAAACAAATGTTCGAATTTCAATCGGAATCTGCTCGAGTCCTGCTCGTGAATCACCGAGATTGCCTAGCCGCGTTTGGAGCCTTGTCGCCCCATGCCTCCCTTGTGGCCGCTGGCTTTGTTGGGCCCCATGCCCTTCTGGTTGAAGCCACCCTTTTTGCCTTGGCCCTTGCCGCTCTTATACGCTGAGGTATCTGTGCGTCCTTTGCCGCCGTTTGCCCAGGCGCCGCGTTGCTTCGAATGCTGCTGGTTGCCCTTGCCGTTGCGGCCTCCCTTGCCTTGTCCCTGACCCTTACCCTTGGGCCTCACCAGGCACTTGGGGCCGTAGCCTATGAGGTCCTCGCGTCCGGCGGCGGTGAGCGCCTCGATGACCAGGCGGTGGTTTTTTGGGTTGCGGTATTGGATGAGCGCGCGCTGCATGGCCTTCTCGTGCGGGGTTCTGGGGCAGTAGACCTCTTTCATGGTGCGCGGGTCCACGCCGGTGTAGTAGATGCAGGTCGATATCGTCGACGGTGTGGGGTAGAAGTCCTGTACTTGCTCGGGGTTAAATCCCATGTCGCGGCAGAATTCGGCAAGCTCTACGGCCTCTTTAAGGGTGCTGCCCGGATGGCTCGACATGAGATAGGGCACGACAAACTGCTTCATGCCCAGCTCTTGGTTGGCCTTGTCAAAGCGGTGCACGAACTCTTGGTAGACGCTGCTTGAGGGCTTTCCCATGACCTG
>CAYQLX010000025.1:16117-19566 GCA_964418305.1 uncultured Coriobacteriaceae bacterium
TTGGTGCTTTGCTTGGGGCATGCCGGCTTGCGGAAGTCTGCCGTGGGACCGCCTACATCATGGATGTAACCCTTGAAGCCGGGGTCCTGCGTAATCTTTTGCGCCTCGGCAAGGATGCTGTCGTGACTGCGGCTTTGGATGATGCGCCCCTGATGGAACGCCAAGCTGCAAAAGGCGCATTCGCCTATACAGCCGCGGTTGGACGTGATGGAGAATTTGACCTCGCTTATTGCGGGGATGCCGCCCGCCGCTTGGTAGACGGGATGGTAGTCGCGCTCGTAGGGCAGGTTGTAAACCGCGTCCATCTCGGACGTGGTAAGCGGCTCGCTGGAGGGGTTCTGCACGACGTAGAGGCCGTCGTCTTCATAAGGCTCCACCAAGGTTTTGCCGCTAAAGGGGTCCAGGTTCTGGTACTGAATCCTAAAGCTTTTTGCGTATTCCAGGCGGTCTGCGCAAAGCGCCTCCCAGCTCGGCAGGATTATGTGCTCGGCCAAGGAGCCAAGCTCCTTAGTGCGATAAGCAGTACCGGCGATCCAGGTGATTTGGTCGATGGAAAGCCCACTGTCGAGCGCCTCGGCAATCTGGACGATGGAATGTTCGCCCATGCCATAGCTAATCATGTTGGCGCCGCTGTCGAGCAGGATGGAGCGCTTGAGCTTGTCGGCCCAGTAGTCGTAGTGCGCCAAGCGCCGCAAGGACGCCTCCACGCCGCCCAAGATGATGGGCGTGTGCTTGTAGGTGCGGCGGATCAGGTTGCTGTAGACGACGGCTGCGTGGTCGGGGCGCAGGCCCATCTGTCCGCCGGGTGAGTAGAAGTCCTTGCTGCGGTGCTTCTTGGCGACGGTGTAATGGCACACCATGGAGTCCATGTTGCCGCTGCTCACCAGAAAGGCTAGGCGCGGCTCACCAAAGACGTCGATGCTTGCCGGGTCGTGCCAATCGGGTTGGGCGATGACGCCCACCTTGAAGCCTTTGGCCTCTAAAAGGCGCGTGATGATGGCCATCCCAAACGACGGGTGATCAACGTAGGCATCGCCGCACACGTATACGAAGTCGCAGCTGTCCCAGCCACGCTCAAGCATGTCGTCGCGCGATATGGGAAGAAAGGCCATGGGTGCTCCGTGAGGTCGGGTGCGGTGCTGTGGTGCGGGTCTGCCCGCTTGCAAGACCGGCCCCAAAGCGCTGTGCGAGCCATATGGCGGCTGCTGCGGCGCGTCGGGGCCGGCGGCTGAGATGTGCCTTGCGTCTCTAGACGTAGAAGAGCATGTCGTTGTAGGTGGGGAAGGGCCAATAATCCTTGGCCACCACGAGCTCCATCGCGTCTGCGGCTTCGCGCAGCTCGGCCATAGCGGGCTTGACTTTGTCGCGGTAGGCCATGGCCTGCTCAAGATCGCCTTGGACTGCGCTTGCCTGCTCGCGCGCCTCTTTGAGCTTGGAGATGCCCTCCGATATGGCGTCGGCGCCGGCAGCGAGCTTGTCGAGCAAATCGGTTTCTGCCTTGACAGAGATGGCGCTGCTCACCGATACCTTGGTGGCCGCCGTACTGGCAACGTCGCCGCTGTAGGCCAAGACGGCAGGCAGAATCTGCTGGCTTGCCATATCCAGCATGGTAAGGGCCTCTATGTTGAGCATCTTGGCGTAAATGCCCAGCTTGACGTCGTAGCGTGCGCGTGTCTCTGCCTCTGTCATGACGCCAAACTCCTCGAACAGCGCGATGTTGTCCGGCTCGATGTAGGCGCTCATGGCATCGGGGGTGTTCTTGTTGTTGGCAAGGCCGCGGCGGGCGGCTTCCTCCTCCCACTCCTTGCTGTAGCCGTTGCCGTTGAAGATGATGCGCTCGTGCTCTTTGAACACGCGCTTGCAGATATCCATGGCGGCGGCGTTGACGTCGCTTGCGCCTTCGAGGATGTCGGCGTACTCCTTGAAGGACTTGGCCACGGCTGCGTTGATGACGGTGTTGCAGCTGGAGAGGTTGACGCTCGAGCCCGGCATGCGGAACTCAAAGCGATTGCCAGTAAAGGCAAAGGGGCTCGTGCGGTTGCGGTCGGTGGTGTCTTGGGCCAGATGCGGCAAGACGTCGCTACCCAGATCCATCAGGGCGCCGCCGGCGCTATGCAGGCTCTCGCCGTTGACGATGGCTTGGCGCACGGACTCGAGCTCGTCGCCTAGGAAGATGGAGACGATGGCGGGCGGCGCCTCATTGGCGCCTAAGCGCAGGTCGTTACCCGCAGTGGCTACCGTGGCGCGCAGAAGCTGCTGGTAATCGTCCACCGCTTGGATGACAGCGGCCAGCGTAAGCAGGAACACAGTGTTATGTGCTGGGTCATCGCCGGGAGCGAGCAGGTTCATGTCGGGCGTGGCAAGCGACCAGTTGTTGTGCTTACCGCTGCCGTTAACGCCCTCGAAGGGCTTCTCGCGGATAAGGCAGTACAGGCCGTGGTGCGGGGCGCACTTGCGCAGGACCTCCATGGTGAGGAGGTTGTTGTCGATGGCGGTGGTGCTGCGTGCAAAGATAGGCGCAATCTCATGCTGAGCAGGTGCAACCTCGTTGTGCTTGGTGCGTGCGTCTATGCCGAGCTTCCAGAGCTCAGTGTCGACTTCCTTCATGTAGTCAGAAACCGTCTCGCGCACAGCGCCAAAGTAATGCTCGTCGAGCTCTTGACCCTTTGCCGGAGCGGCGCCAAAGAGCGTGCGCCCGATGAGCACCAAGTCTGGGCGCGCGGCGTAATCTTCCAGCTTGATGAGGAAGTACTCTTGCTCGGCACCCACGGTGGTGACGACTTGCGGTACGTCGTCGATGCCAAAGCAGGCGAGCACACGCTTGGCTTGCTCGCTGATAGCCTTCATGGAGCGCAGCAGCGGGGTCTTCTTGTCTAGGGCCTCGCCGGTGTAGGAGATGAAGACGGTGGGGATGCAAAGCACCTCGTCTTTGATGAAGGCGTAGCTTGTGGGGTCCCAAGCCGTGTAGCCGCGCGCCGACGCTGTCTGGCGCAGGCCGCCGCTAGGAAACGACGATGCATCGGGCTCGCCCTGGATGAGCTCTTTGCCGCTAAAGGCCGTAATCGCCGTGCCATCGCCCACCGGGCTGATGAAGGCATCGTGCTTCTCGGATGTGCCGCCGGTGAGGGGCTGGAACCAATGGGTGAAGTGCGTGCAGCCGTTCTCCACTGCCCATTCCTTCATGGCGTGGGCAACGGTGTTGGCCAAGTCGTCGTCTAGCGGGCTGCCTTCTGCGATTGTCTGATGGAGGCTTTTGTAGACGGGTTTGGGCAGACGCTCCTTCATGACCTTGTCGTTGAAGACCAAGCTGCCGTAGACCTTGGAGATGTTGGTTGCCATATGGCGCGCTCCCTTGAAGAGTAGATGCGAATTTTATAAGGCGCATTATGACGCATAGGCGCTCAATGATGGGCGGCAAGCACGCACGGCATCGCAGAATGAGCATAGAG
>CAYQLX010000026.1:0-19168 GCA_964418305.1 uncultured Coriobacteriaceae bacterium
CTGCGCTCCGCGCCACATAAACTCGGTTATCTAGTGGCGCGAGGCGTTACGCAGCACATACCCCCGACAGGCCGCCTTAGTTTTCTTGACTTGCTATTCATATGTCGGCAGCGCAGCGGGGAGTTGCGCTAGGCGCGAATATGGAGCAGAGCTTGCCGGAAAGGCTCGCGGGAGCGAGGACTGCCGAGCGCCAAAGGCGCGAGTTCCGCAGCTGCGAGCCTTGGAGGCAAGCTCGGGTGCGGAGTCTGAGCGCAAGGCGCAACTCCCCGCTGCGCCTATAAGAAGCCAGAAAAATTGCTAGTCCCAAACCGCGCAGGACCCGAGGTCGTTTTGTTGTTGCACCGTGGGGTTGAATGAATTCGACCTTTACGCACACATTCCTGTAAGTCTGTGCATGCCCCCGCGGCCGCGACTTGAGCGCAAGGCGCAACTCCCCGCTGCGCCTATGAAAAAGTCAAGTAGATTGCTAGAAACCGTTAGAGATGGTTGATGAGGCTTGCTTGGAAGCCTGCGCCAAAGCCGTTGTCGATGTTGACGACGCTCACGCCGCTTGCGCAGCTGTTGAGCATGGCCAGCAGCGCTGTGACGCCGCCAAATGACGCCCCGTAGCCAACGCTTGTGGGAACGGCTATGACTGGGCAGCGCACCAGGCCGCCGATGACGCTGGGTAGCGCGCCTTCCATGCCGGCGACGGCGATGATGCACTGAGCCGCCTGTAGCTTGCTTTCGTGGGCGAGCAGGCGGTGTATGCCCGCCACCCCTACGTCGTAGATGCGCTCTACCTCATTGCCTAGCGCTTCTGCTGTAAGCGCTGCCTCCTCGGCTACAGACAAATCGCTCGTGCCCGCGCAGGCAACCACAATCGTGCCGTTGCCGCTGGGTTTGGGCAAGGTGCCGCACAGCAGCATGCGGCTTGTCTCGTCGTAGCTGCACTGGCCCGACAGCTGCGGGTCCATGGCGGCCATGGCCTCGAGCGCCTTGTCCTTATCAACGCGCGTGGCTATGACCAGCTCCTGTCCGCTGTCTGCTAGGGCCTTGGCGATGCCGGCTATCTGGCTTGCGGTCTTGCCTTGCCCAAAGATCACCTCGCCTGCGCCCTGGCGGCGCTTGCGGTCCAGATCCACGGTGGCGTAACCCAAGTTCTCGAGCTTGCCGGCATCGCTCATAGCATCCTCCCTAGAATTTGCCGTCGAGACTCGCCGAGAAATCCGCGAGCATCTTGGGGATGTCTATTGACTGCGGGCAGACCTCAGCACATGCTCCGCAGGCGATGCAGCACTTGGGCAGCTTGTCTTTGTCGAGCGTGGCCAGTATCATGGGCGCCCTCCAGCTGCCCCCGGAAAACTTGTTATCGTTGAACAGCTCCAAGAGGAGGGGGATATCCAGCCCCTGCGGGCAGTGCTCCACGCAGTAGCGGCATGCGGTGCACGGCGCGATGCCGCAGTCCAGGCGCATACTTGTTATCTGGCGTATGACATCCTCTTCGGCTGCTGTGAGCGGCTTTTCCTCTTGGAAGTACTCGATATTTTCCTTCATCTGATCGAGCGAGGATGCGCCGTTGAGCACAGCGAACACCTGGTCAAAGCCCATGATATAGCGCTCGGCCAGCTCCACGATGCTCATGCCGGGACAAGCCTTCTCGATGAGCGCCGCCTCTTTGTCGCTTACCTTGGCAAGCGAGCCGCCGCGCAAGGGCTCCATGACGATGACAGGCAAGTCGTATTTTTTGGCAATCTCGAGCTTGGCCGCGGCATCTTGGAAGCCGTAGTCGATGAAGTTGAGCTGAATTTGCACGAACTCCATATCGCTGCCGTACTTGTCCAAGAAGCGCTGCATGACCTGCGCGCTGCCATGGACAGAGAAGCCCAAATGCTTGATCTTGTTGCCTTGGTCGCGCAGTTTGATGAAGTACTCCACGTCGCCGTATTTGTCGCTGTCCAGATAGGCGTCGATGTTGGCCTCGCAGACGTTGTGGATGAGGTACATATCCACGTAGTCTGTCTGCAAGCGCTCAAGCTGGTTCGCAAAGATCTCCTCGTGTTTGCCCCAGTTGGAGCTGTCGTAGCCCGGAAACTTGGTTGCCAGCACAAACGACTCGCGCGGGTAGCGCGAGAGCGCCTTGCCCATGAACGGCTCGGACAAACCGCCGTGATAGACGTAGGCGGTGTCAAAGTAGTTGACCCCGTTGTCGTATGCGTAGTCCACCATCTCAAGTGCGCTGGCCTCGTCGATGGATTTGTCATCTTCAAAGTTTGTCTTAGGCAAGCGCATGCAGCCCATGCCATAGAGGCTAATATCTCTGTCCTTGAACTGGCGAATAATCATGCTCTCTCCAACCTATGGTCTCTCCCAGAATTTCCCGCCAAAGCCGCTGCAACAGTAAGCGTGTTGGCTGCGGGCGTAAACGTGCCTGCGCGGCGCGTTTTCTTGCGTTTAGAAGTCTATCATCGAGCACTTGCCTTGTTAAGTGACGCGATGACATTTATTTGCGATATACACAACACCGCGTTACTTGCGAGAAAGGCGGCGTCAGTTAGCGCGGCGCTATTTTGCAGGCTTGACCTGCAGGCTTTCCAAGCAGGCGCCGTCAAGACTATGCAGTGTGATGGTGCCATCTTGATAAGTGGCATACGACGCACTGTCGTCTTTTGGGATCGTGGTCGATCCAGGGTTGAGCACCACCAACCCGTTGTCGCGCCTTTCCAGAGCCTTGACGTGCGTGTGTCCGCTTGCAAAGACGTCGATGTGCGGCACGGGCGGCAGCTTGGAAGGGTTGTAGACATGCCCGTGCGACAAGGCAAAGACCAGCCCGTCAATCTGCACTATGGCGTAGTCGTCCATGCAGGAAAACTCCAAGACCATCTGGTCGACTTCTGCCTCGCAGTTGCCGCGTACGGCGACGATGCGCTCTTTGAGCGCGTTGAGCAGGGGGATGACCTTCTTGGGTGCGTAGCCTTTGGGGAGGTCGTTACGCGGCCCATGGTAGAGGAGGTCTCCCAGAAGCAGGATCTTGTCTGGTTGCAGCTCGTCTATGCGCGCGCAAAGCGCAGCTGCGGCATCTGCGCTGCCGTGCAGATCCGATGCGATGAGCATCTTGGTCATATGGGAGCTTCCTTCCTTTTGCTGCGCGTTAGCGCAAACGCCTTAAGTCGCAGTGTGTCTATCTATACGACATGCTGTCGTGCAATTTACCTTGAGCCTAGCCTTCTGCGGGGTCTAGGTCGTGCGATATCACCAAGGTATCGCACAAAATCTCTGTGCAGCTGCCGTCTATATCTTGCACGCTCACCATCTGCACGCGGCTCGAGCCGCTTATCTTGGTCAGGGTCGCATTTGCGTCGATTCTGTTCACGCTCATGCCGGCCTGTCTCATGAGCTTGCATGCTGTGTCTGCTAGGCTCGTGTCTCCCCAGACTGCGGCGCTGCTGCCGGGCACGGCTCCTTGCGCCATGAGCGTAATGACGCCGCGAGCACTGTAGACGCCGGCCGGTCGCGTGCCAGCAATGCGATAGGCTGCGCGTGCGCGCTCTACCACGTCCTCGTCAAAGACCACTGCCTGCGCGGCTTGCGCAAAATCCTCATCGCATGAAGAGCCGGCATCGGGACTGTTTGCGGCTATGTAGGAGTCTTGGTTGCGCCGTTGCTGTGAGGCGATCGAAATACCCAGCTCTTGTGCCGTCAAGGCAGCGATCTTTGCCAGACAGCGGCTGCTTTGGCACGGGCCCATCATCGCTCCGGTGCGCCACTTGATGGCGTCGAGCGAGTACACGCCCAAAGGCCCGTGCAGCACCGACGCTATTTCTGCCTGCGTGACCTTACAGCAGCGGCAAACGGTTATGCCGTAGGCATCATCTTGCTCCAGCAGCTGCTCTTGTAGCTCTTTGCCAGCAAAGGCAAAGGGAGGAAGCGTGCTACGACAAGGATTGAAGTCGCCATTTTGCGAGGCGCCGAGCAATTGCGCCACTTGGCTTGCAAGATCGCTCGCAATAGCCGGCGCGCTGGCCAAGCCCGGCGAGTCAATGCATGCCGCGTTGAAGAACCCCGTTACTTGCGAGCTTTGGCCTATCACGAAGTCGCCTCCATCTGCGTTGGAGGCGCGCAGGCCGGCAAAGGTGGAGATGATATCGTCACAGGTCAGGCCCGGATAGGTCTTGCGTGCTTTGGCAAAGACCTCGTCGAGCCCTTCGCTTGTGGTAGATACATCGGTCTTGCTGTCTTGCGGCACGCTGTTGGGCCCTACCATCAGGTTGCCAAAGGCGGCATGGGTGATGAGCACGCCTTTACCCTTTGAGGTGGGCACTTGGAACATCGTGTGGTCAAAGGGATGCAGCTTGTTGTGATAGAGCTGATACTCCCCGCGCTTGCACGTAATCTTGAGCCTTTCGGGGCAAATCATGTTGTTCACATCGTCGGAGAAGGCACCTGCGGCGTTGATGACGGCGCGGCAAGTCACGCTTTGCTTGTCTGCGGTGGTGACATTAAAGAGATCCGCTTCCTTGGTTATGCTGCAAACCTCTTTGCCAAAGAGGAACTCCACGCCGTTTGCCGCTGCGTTTTCTGCCGCCGCAAAGGTGAGCCCGTAGGGGTCCACGATGCCGCTCGTGGGAGCATAGAGCGCGCCTATCGCCTTAGGCGATACATTGGGCTCGAGTTCGCGCAGCTCGTCTTGGTCTATGACGCGCGTCTCTGCCGCCCCATTTTGTACCCCGCGCTCGTGCAGCTCGTTGAGTGTGGCAAGCTCGTCTTGCTCGAAGGCCAAGACCAAGGCGCCGTTTTGTGTGTAGTTAAAGCCTAGCTCGCTTTGCCACTGCGGGTAGAGAGAGGCGCCCTCTACGTTGTATTTTGCCTTGAGCGTGCCCGGTGTAGGGTCAAAGCCGACGTGTACGATGCCGCTGTTGGCGCGCGTGGCGCCGTTGGCTATGTCGAGCCCCGCCTCCAAGACCAGCACACTCATGTCCCAGCGCGCAAGCTCTCTGGCAGCACAGCAACCTACGACTCCTGCGCCCACGACCACAACGTCGTAGGCGGCTTTTTGGGGGGAGCACCCGCTCGCCTGCGCCGCCAGTGCGGCAGATACCGTTCCTATAACCGATGCCTTCACAAAATCCCTCCGGGTGATAGATGCCGCCATTGGTCTTGCCCCTCGTTTTGTGTGCGCGCCGCGCCACGTCGATACTTACCTGTGTTATGCGCATTGTCCTGCATTGTGCGCCCTACGGCAAAGGATTGGGCGACCCTTCGCGGCCGCAAGCGTCTGCAAAAAGGAAAGGGCCGGCTCGCGGTGAGCCGGCCCTTGGGCAACTAGCCTTGTGCTAAGCCCCTGACGGGGCGGCAAGGTTTAGTTGTGCTGATGGTTAGTGGTGTAGCGAGCAATGTAGAGGCTGTACTCGCCGTGCTCCTCTGCGCCCTCTGCGTGACGATAGCCCAGGCCCCACTCCCAGTTCGGGTCAATCTTCTTCTGCTCTGCGATCTCTTCTGCCATGGTATGGCTCCTTTCGATTTACGGCGATCTCTCTCTTTGAATCGCTCGTTTGCGCCCGCCCTCTTCCTATCGCGTATTTATCCTGCTCACAAGATAAATAGACGCTTCCTCTTAGGGCAAATATGAGCAATTTGATTAAGTCACATATCGGCGCAAAATTCAATCATTTAGACCCGATTTTTACCTCACCGTGCACCTGCGGTGCAGCAGCGTAACGAACAGTTGCGAGCAAAGACAGACGTGCGGCAGTTTTCTCCGTTGTCGAATATTTGACGTTTGCTACTAGCGCGTCTCCACAAAATCTCTATAATTGGCTGCGTCCTGTTAACTTGAAGAAAGGATAGGTCATGGACACCACTGCTTTATCCTCGTCCGATGCGTCGTCATTGCTCGCTGCCATCTTGGCGGTCGGCCTTGTAATGGTTCTGTTCTTCGTCATCTGGTATGTCTTGCTGGCCATCGCGCTGTGGAAGACTTTTGAGAAGGCGGGAGAGGCCGGTTGGAAAGCCATCATCCCCTTCTATAACGTCTACATCATGTACAAGATTTCTTGGAAGACGAGCATGTTCTGGGTTTGGCTCGTGCTCACGATTGTAAGCTCGTTCATCAGCGGTGTTCCCACCGACGATCTAGGTTCCCTTGGCTCGTTGATTTCTTTCGTCATCTGCATTGCGCTCATCGTCGTGGAAGTCATGCAGCTGTACAAGCTCTCCGTGTGCTTTGGCCATGGCGCTGGCTGGACTGTCGGTTTGCTCTTCCTCAACCCGTTCTTCATGCTGGGCATCGGCTTTGGCAAGTCGCAGTACAAGGCACCTCTGGCTGCTGCTAAAGCAGAGCCCGCTTCTGTGGTCGCTCCCGCTCCTGAGCCCCCGGTTGCTCCTGCGCCTGAGCCCGAGCAGAAGACCGAGGCTTAAGGCTGCTACGCTTTGCTGCTGCCTTTGTTGGCAGCGGTACTGGAACGCGCTGGCACTCGCTTGAAGCAGAACCCGTCTTGCCCCTTATGGGGTAGGGCGGGTTTTTCTTTTGTCTGGCATCGGCAAACCGGAGTCGCTGGCGTATGTGCGTGGCGCGAAGCTGCAAATTACGGAACGCCATGCAACCCGTAATTTCGAATTTCGCGCCATATGTGCGCTTTTGAGGCTGGTTTGATGCATTAACTGGCGCCAAACGCAGAATTACGGAATATGGAAACTCCGTAATTTGCAACTTCGAGCCACACTGCCGCGCCGCTTTTCTTAATTCTTACTGAGTATTTACCGTCTGGACGCATAACGCGCCCGCGCGTGCGCTAACCTTTTGCAATTCGATGTGCTTTGCAAGAGGCAAGGCGCGTAAATGGGATGGGATTAGATCATGATCAACTGGAAGAAGGGCCTTAAGGGCGCTACGAGCGTTTGCTTGTCCGTCGCTTTGGCGTCGGCATTCTGTATTGCGGCCCCTGCTGGCTCTTGGGCGCAAGATGAAGCTGCGGCCGTGCAAAGCACGAGCGCGCAGACGCAAGACAGCCAAAGCCAAGAGCTCGAGGCCGATTACACCATGCAGAGCTTCTCCAGCCTGCTTTCTGCCGGCCAGCTTAGCGCCGGGCCAAACGTCAAGCTCGAGACAAGCGATAGCTACGACGGCGTGATGGCAAGCGGCTCTGCGGCAGAGCTAGCGAATCAAGGCATTGCCGTGACGCGTGAGTTCGATTTTGGCAGCGGCACGGTGAGCCGCATCCGCGTGCAGGCTCTGACGCAGCGCAAGACTAAAGCGACGATTGAGTGCTACTTGGATGGCGGCACAAGCCCCGTGGCCTCCTTTGCCATCAAGGCTCAGAAGAAGGCTTCCAGTTGGGATATGGGCACCAAGGATTACTGCGTCGATGTGAGTAAGCTTTGCATCACCGGCAAACACACGGTGACCTTCAAAATCCAAACCACCGGCTCTGACACCCAGCAGGTGCTGCTCAAGGGCTTTGAGTTCATGAAGTTTACCGTCCCGGTGATCGACTTTAATATCGACGAGGATTTGGGCTCGGTCGATGCCATGAACTCGTCCGAGGATCACAGCACAGAGTGCTACGGGAGCATCGACGTCAACGTGCCGGTGGGTTACGCCAGCGAATACACGGGCAAGACCCTGCAAAGCGCCAGCTACGAGCTGGATTACGTGCGCGGTCGCGGCAACTCGACCTGGACGACCGAGACGGGCCACAAGCCTTACAAAATCAAGCTGACAAACAGTGCAAACCTCTTGGGCATGGGCAAGAACAAGCATTGGGTTTTAATCGCCAACTACTACGACAACAGCCAGCTGCGCAACAAAATCTCCTACTGGCTAAGCGAGCAGCTTGGCTTTGAGTACACCGTCAAGCTCGAGCCGGTTGAGGTTGTGATGAACGGCGAGTACTACGGCAGCTACTACCTGTGCGAGCAGGTACGCGTGGGCAAGAATCGCGTGGCCATCGACGACCTTGAAGACACCAAGGATGCCACCGACGAGGCAACCATAAGCGGCGGCTACCTGCTCAACTTGGGTGACTCCACAGATCCCAATCAGTCCTTTGAAACCACCACCAAAGACGACAGCGTCCAGTGGGTTATAGAAAGCCCCAAGTTCGAGGGGTACTTCAACCAAGCCCAGTACAATTACATCCGCGACTACGTGACCGCCACGCAAGACGCGCTGTACGCCAGCAACTTTAAGGACAAATCCGGCAAGCGCTACACGGATTACCTAGATCTAGACTCCGCCGTCAACTTTTTGTGGATGCAGGAGTTCAGCATGAACGGCGACGCCTACATGGGCGGCAGCAATTACCTCTACAAGAAGCGCGCGGGCAAGCTCTACTTTGGGCCGGTGTGGGACTTTGACTACGTGGCTTGGGGCTCGACGCAGTACTCCCAGCCCAAAACGACAGGCTGGTCGCAGAAGTACGCTATGTGGGTTCCGCGCCTGCTGCAGGACAAGCAGTTCTCAACGTTGTTTGTGCAGCGCTGGCAAACGCTCAAGGCCGCGCTCGAGCAGCTCACGCAAGACGGCGGCAAGCTGGACCAGTTTGCCAATCGCATCCAAACTGCCGTGAGCTACAACACAGAGAAATGGGGCATGTCGCCGCTGTGGTACGACTGGGATGAGGAAGAAGACGAGACAGATTCGCAAAGCAAAGAGCTCACCTTCGATCAGGAAGTCGAGCGCCTGCGCACTTGGATCCAAGAGCGCAGCGCATGGGTCGACGATAACATCGCCAACCTGGGCAGCCCCACCAAGTGCACGATCACTCTCAAACAAGACGGCAAGGTCCTGCGTAAGCAGGCAGCCTACGTGGGGGAGCTCTTCACCTTGGATGGTGACGCGCCTACCAAGAAGGGTTATGAATTCCAGGGCTGGAAGACGAGCTACAAGCTGAGCTACGAGGACTACCTCAAGGTGAACGGCATATCGGAAGATGAGCTTATCGAGGAGGTCGGCGCCAAGAAAGCCGCCAAGATCAAGAAGAACGGCTATCACTTTAGCGGCGTGGTGGACGAGTGGAGCTTCAATATCCCGGGCAATATAACGCTCAACGCTGTGTTCACTCCTGAGGCAGGCGGATTGGTGGGCTCGACGTTTACTCGCAGCAACGTCGTTTACGAGGTGACGGGCGCGAGCGCGCTTGCCGGTCGCAGCGTGCGCGTGGCGGGGCTTTCCAACACCAAGGTCAAGAAGGTGACTATCGCTAAGAGCATCAAGATCAAGGGTAAGCGCTACGCGGTGACCGAGGTCAGCGCAAAGGCCTTTGACGGCTGCAAGAAGCTCACTAAGCTCACCATTAAGGCTCCCGGAGCCTACGTGCGCAGCTCCACCTTTGCCAAGCTGCCTTCCAAGCTCGTGATTAAGGTTCCCGCAAAGGGGCTTTCGCACTACAAGGCGCTCATCCACGGGCACAAGGTCGCGTCGCTTTAGAGTGTAGGCGCTAAGGCCCTGCCGGACGGTGCTGTCAAAGCCCGTTTTGGGCCGTTTGGGATTAAGAGCTCGTAAATTGAGGCGGCGCAGTGCCAAGCGCCGCCTCGCGCGTGTTTTAATATCGTGAACATCAAGTGACACAACCTGATGACCTATCTGCAGCCGCCACGCGCGGCTTTTTGGTTTCCATTGATGGGAGAGGCAGTTTATGCAGAAGATTTTGATCTTGGGAGGCGGTTTTGCCGGCTACCACGTTGCCAAGGGCCTAGAGAAGACCCTCAAGGCAGACGAGGCACAGATCACACTCGTCGATATCCGCACGCATATGTGCTATCAGCCGTTTTTGGCAGAGGTCGTGTCCGGATCTATAGAGTCGCGCCACGTCCAGGTCCCGCTGCGCAGCCACCTCAAACGCACACAGGTCGTCCAGGCAAAGGCCAAGGTCATCGATCCCGTCGCAAAGAAGGTCACCGTCAAAAAGCGCGACCACGTGTGGGATATCCCTTACGACCAGCTCGTCGTCACGCTGGGTGCCGTCACCAAGACCTTCCCCACGCCGGGCATCGCAGATAATGCCATCGGCCTTAAAACCACCGAGGAAGCCGTCTACATCCGCAATAAGATCATCGAGAACTTCTCCATCGCGTCGAGCTTGCCCGCCGGTGACCCGCGCCGCAAGCGCCTGCTTACCTTCATCGTCGTGGGTGGTGGCTTCTCTGGCTCCGAGGGCTTTGCCGAGATGGTCGACCTGTGCCACGTACTGCTCAAATCGCATCGCGATATTAAGCTTGAAGAGCTCGAGCTGCACCTCATCGAGGCAGCCGATCGCATCATGCCCGAGCTTCCGCCCGAGCACAGCCAATACGCCATCGATAAGATGACGGCCCGCGGCGCGCATGTGCACCTCAAGACCTTCGTTGAAAGTGCAGTTGACGGCGTGGTCAAGACATCTGATGGTGCCGAGTACCCCACCGATTTGATTGTCTGGACGGCTGGCACCTCGGCCTGTCCGGTGCTGCGCGACTCCGATCTGCCGCTTGACGGTCGCGGCCGCCTCAAGGTGCGCTGTGACCTGCGCGTGGAAGGCGACGACGGCGTTGTTGACGGTATCTGGGGCTGCGGCGACGCCACCGTGTGCGAGGACCTCTCTGGTTGCGGCCTGCCCGATGGCAGCTGCGCGCCCACAGCCCAGCATGCGCTGCGTCAGGCAAAGCAGCTGGTCAAAAACCTCGCGGCCACCCTGCGTGGCGGCGAGCTGCACGACTACTACCACAAAAACGCCGGCTGCGTGGCAGGCTTGGGTGCTTGGATTGGCATCTTTGCCTCGGGCCAAAAGAAGCTCATCATCAAAGGGCCCCTGGCTTGGTGCATGCACCGCGGCTACCACGGCTTTGCTATGCCCACTTGGGAGCGCAAGTTCCGCGTCTTTGGCGATTGGACGGGCGGCTTGATTTTGGGCAAGGACGTCACCTCCACGCATGAGATAGAGCGTCCGCACGCCTTCTTCCAGAAGTTTGCCATCCGCCCCAAGCCGGCAGATTCCCAGGAAGACTAAGCCCGTACGCAGGTAAGGCGGCCCGCGCGCTTTTCAAGGCGGCGCGTCCGATAAACACGCAAGCGGCGACAGGGCAACGCTCCTGCCGCCGCTTCTTTGCGCCCTTGGCGGCCTTCAAAGCGTTAGTAGCGGGTTACGGTTAGCCAAACGCCTCTTATAGCCGCCTTGTGATCTTGCGACATGTGAGACAATAGGCCAGTTTGCGCCGCTAGGGCTATCAGCTCTGATTTCCTAAAGTTTGGTAGGAATTAACGGCTAGTATGTTTTTTCGCAAGGAGGTGATGACATGGATTTCACTGCTATGGCGCAGTATCTGCCGCTGTATGAGACAGCGATGTGGCTCACGCTGCGTATAGGCTGGGTTGGCATCTTAGGGTCCATTGTCATCGGCCTCGTGGTTGCTATCGTCAACCACTTTAAGATTCCCGTTTTAAGCCAGCTGTGCAGGGTCTACGTGGAGCTCTTTCGCAACACGCCCTTGCTCATCCAGCTGTTCTTCATCTACTTTGGCCTGCCGCGTATGGGTGTTGCTATATCGGCAGAGGCCTGCGGCATGCTGGGCGTCGCGCTTTTGGGCGGAGCCTACATGGCCGAGAGTTTCAGGGCCGGTCTTGAATCTGTGGAGCCCATCCAGACAGAGACGGCACTCTCTTTGGGCATGAGCCGCCTGCAGGTCATGCGCTACATCGTTTTGCCGCAGGCAGTCACGCTGTCCATCCAGTCCTTTGTGGCAAACGTCATCTTCCTGCTCAAAGAGACAAGCGTCTTTAGTGCTATCAGCCTCATGGACCTCATGTTCGTGGCCAAAGACCTCATCGGCCTTTACTACAAGACCACGGAATGCCTGTTCATGCTCGTGATTTTCTACCTGATCATCATCTTGCCCGTCTCTATCTTGGGCAGCGTCTTGGAGAGGAGGATGCGCCATGGAGCTTTTGGGGATTGACGTCTTGTTCAAAGGCACCAACGCCATCCGCCTTCTGCAGGGCCTTTGGGTATCGGTCGAGATTGGCTTAATCTCGGTCGTCATATCTATTTTCTTGGGTCTTCTCTTTGGCGTCTTCATGACGTGGAAGAACCCTGTGGCCAAGGTCATCAGCCGCATTTACCTAGAGATTGTGCGCGTCATGCCGCAGCTTGTTTTGCTGTTTATCGTCTTTTTTGGGGCGACGCGCATTTTTGGGTTGGATCTCTCCGCAGAGATATCCTCCATCATCGTCTTTTCCTTCTGGGGCATAGGTGAGATGGGAGACCTCGTGCGAGGCGCGTTGGTGAGCATCCCCAAGCACCAGTACGAGAGTGCTCAAGCTCTTGGCATGTCAAAAGCGCAGGTCTACTACCACATCGTAATCCCGCAGGCGGTGCGTCGCCTGATCCCCATGAGCGTCAACCTCATCACGCGCATGATCAAGACTACGTCTTTTGTGATGATGATTGGCGTTGTAGAGGTCATGAAGGTGGGCCAGCAGATCATAGAGGCCAACCGCATGACCAGCCCCAATGCCGTCTTTGGCATCTACGGAACGATCTTTTTCCTGTACTTTATTGCGTGCTGGCCGCTTAGCATGCTTGCCAGCTACCTAGAGAGGAAGTGGAGCTAGACATGGCCGATGCCCTGCTCAAGATCGAGCACCTCAAGAAGGCCTACGGCGACAACGTCGTCTTGGATGACATAAGTGTAGACGTCGCCCCCGGAGAGGTCATCGTCATCATAGGTCCGTCCGGCTGCGGCAAGTCCACCTTTCTGCGCTGCATCAACGGCCTAGAGCCCATACAAGGCGGGCGTGTGAGCATAGACGGGCAAACCATCGACGGCAACTCCAAGGACATAACCAAGCTGCGCCAGCGCATAGGCATGGTGTTCCAAAGCTACGAGCTGTTCCCGCACAAGACGGTGCTCGACAACGTCATGCTCAGCCCCCTTAAAGTGCAAAAACGCCCTAAGGCCCAGGTCAAAGAAGAGGCAATGGCGCTGCTCGAGCGTGTTGGTCTTGCCGATAAGGCTCAAAGCTTCCCGCGCCAGCTGTCCGGCGGACAAAAGCAGCGCGTGGCTATCGCGCGCGCCTTGGCCATGAAGCCCGAGGTCATGCTTTTGGATGAAATTACAGCCGCCCTAGACCCAGAGATGGTGCGCGAGGTCCTAGATGTTATCTTGGATTTGGCACGAGAGGGCAAGACCATGCTTATCGTTACGCACGAGATGAGCTTTGCGCGTGCCGTGGCAGACCGCGTTCTTTTCTTTGACGGGGCAGAGATTGTGGAGCAAGACATCCCCGAGCGCTTCTTCGATCATCCCAAAACAGAGCGCGCCAAGAAGTTCTTGCACACGTTTGAGTTTGAGCAAGTGCGCGAGCACACGGCCGCGCAAGAGTAGCTATGACGCAACCCGTGCCGTAAACTGGTGCGGGTTGTTTGCGCTTTGTGGGTCGCGCAGGCTTGCGCTTTAAGGGCGGCGCAACCCCGTTTAGGGAAGAGTCTTGACCCCGTCTGGGAAAATCATACTAATTTGGTAGGATTTATCTTGACCCGCGGTTGCCGGGGGCGTATTGTCTCGGCAATGCAAAACCTAAAACCATGGAGGATTTTAGGGGATATCTTAAAAAGGAGAGACTACATGAAGAAGAGAATCTTTGGCGTGCTGGCAACCGTTGCCGCTGTTGCGTTGGCGGCAAGCATGCTGGCAGGCTGCGGCAGCTCGTCTGACAGCAGCTCCACCACCAGCGATTCCGGCACGGTGTATCGCACGCTGGATCAAATCAAGGAGTCCGGCAAGATAGAAATCGGCGTCTTTAGCGACAAGAACCCCTTTGGTTATGTGGATGAAAACGGCGAGTACCAAGGCTACGACATCGAGCTGGCCCGCCAGATTGGCGAGGATTTGGGCGTAGAGGTCGATCTTGTCTCAACAGAGGCCGCAAACCGCGTCGAGTATCTTGAGACCGGCAAGGTCGATATGATTCTGGCCAACTTCACCGTGACCGACGAGCGCGCCGAGGCCGTGGACTTTGCCAGCGCCTATATGAACGTCGCGCTGGGCGGCGTGTCCCACAAGGATCACGTGATCACCTCTCTGGATGACATCACCGATGAGAAGATCATCGTCATCTCTGGCACCACGGCAGAGACTTACCTCACTGCCAACTATCCCAACCTGACCCAGCAGAAGTTCGACACCTACGCTGCAGCCAAGACCGCCTTTGAGAACGATAAGACGGCTCTGTGGCTCAACGACAACACCGAGGTTATCGCCTTTGCCAACGGCGATCCCAGTGAGTACGTCGTGGGCATCGAGTCTTTGGGCAACCCCGACACCATCGCCCCGGCTGTCTCCAAGGGCAACGACACCTTGCTCGAGTGGACTAACGACGAGCTCGACAAGCTTGGCGAGCAGAACTTCTTCCACAGCGCATACGAGAAGACCCTCAAGGACACCTACGGTACTGATTACGAGGAGACCTTGGTCGTCGAGCCTGGCCAGGACAAGTAGCTCCAAGCGCAACCGTCGCACATTACGTTGCTTTCAAGGCAGCGGCACAGGGAGGCAGGGGAGAGCCCTGCCTCCTTTTTTGCGCTTGTGGCAGGGTCGCACAGAGGCGCAGATTCGCAGGTCCACATCCGTAGGGGTCGAACTTGTTCGACCCCACCCGCGCAAGTGCCAGTTGCACCTCGACTACGGCGACTTCAACCGTTATCCTAAAGGTTCGCATCGCAAACACGCGTACAGGATGGAGGCCCCGCTGTGATCAGCGAGTCTGTAATCGCCGCAGAATGCATGAGCAAGACCTTTGCGCGAGCGCGCAACGTGGCAAAAAACGGCGGCTTTGTCTACGCACGCAGCATTGACTACGAGCCTGACGTCGCCATCCTGCGCGCCTGCGTGGAAAGCACCAGCTGGAGCGACTACCCCTACGACGTGCATGTGGAGATAGACGAGCAAAACGATCGCATCTTCGACTACGAGTGCACTTGCCCTGCGCATTATCGCTATCCGGGCATGTGCAAGCACGCCGCCGCGCTGCTTTTGCTGTACAACCAAGAGCCGCAGACCTTCAAGGGTTACAGTGCCATACCGCAGGCGATTACATCGCGCTCTATTGGGGCATTGATTAAGCGCATGTCCGCGGCACGCACGCCAAGCACAAATGCTAGCGAGCAGGTGCAGCCTTCTGGCAGCGTGAGCTTGGAGCTCTTGCTGCAGGGGTCGTTTACGGGCCGCTGGAACGCAAGCTTTAAGATTGCGGGCACGCAGGGGTCCTACGTGCTCAAGGACATCTCGGATTTTTTGTATCGCATAAGCGAAAGCGTTTACTACGAGTACGGCAAGAAGCTGGGCTTCACGCATACGCAAGACGTGTTTACCGCCCAGGCATGGCAGGTGGTCGATTGGCTGCGCGACGTGACCTCGTCGTCGAGGGGCTGGTGGCGGCAGTTCGACTGGCAAAGCGGTGGCTCCAAGCGCTACGTGTACCTCTCTGCGCACCAAATTGTCGAGCTTTTGGACCTCTTTAACGATATGACCATCGAGTTTTCCGAAGACGAGCGAATAGCGCGCATGCGCCCCATGCGTGTGGTTAAAGGTGACCCAGCAGGGCTTGGCGTGCGCTTGGAAGAGCTGGAGGATGGTTCGTATCGCTTGGAGCGCGCCGAAGAAATGGGATTTCTCTACGACTCCAAGCGGCTGTACGCTTGGAACGGGCATAGCTTCTTCAACTGCAGCAAGGAGCTGAGCGCCTGCGGAGACTTCTTGGTCAACGTTTACAGCAATGGCGAAGAAACGTTGCTTATCTCCGATCAGGACATGCCCGCCTTTTGCAGCGCCGTACTGCCCGTGCTCGAGAGTGGCTTGCAGGTGAGCACCCCGCCAAAGATTCAAAGCATGAAGCCTGTGCCCGGCAAGGTTGAGTTCTTTTTGGACGCGACAGGCGGCCAGGCGGAGTGTGTTGCCAAGGTAAGCTACGGTGATAACAGCTACGAGTTGCTCAACCTGGGCAACGAGCCGGGCAAACCCGCCCGCGACGAGGCTATGGAGGGCGCGGCGAGGCTCGCGCTCAAGCGCTATCTGCCCCTTGTGGATGAGGAATACGTGGCTCATACGCAAGACGACGACGATATGGCGCGCTTGCTCTTCTACGGCGTCGATGAACTGCGTCGCTGCGGGGACGTCTTCACGACCGATGCCTTCGATCGCCGCAAGGCCGCCAAGCGCCCGTCGCTTTCCACGGGGTTATCGGTGAAGAGCAACCTCGTCAATCTCACGGTGAGCGCCGACGAGATGACACCCGGGGAAATTGCCGCTCTCATCGCCAGCTACCAGAACAAGAAGAGCTACCACAAGCTTAAGGACGGCAGCTTTGTGAACCTCGCGGATGCCTCGCATGAAGAGCTGGAGGACCTAGAGCGCGTGGCGGCCATAGCCCAAGAGCTGGGCATTGATGCCAAGAAGCTCGCAGATGGCACGGTGAGCGTGGAGGCCTATAACGCCTTTGTCTTAGACGAGCTTGCCCAAGATGAAGAGAAGGACGCGAGCTTCAAAGAGTTCGTGGACAGCTTCAAGGACGTGCGCGGCCGCGACTATCAGCCGCCGCAAGAGCTGCAAGACGTGCTGCGCCCGTATCAGACGGAGGGCTTTGCGTGGCTTTCTATGCTGGCAGACACGGGCCTTGCGGGCATCCTGGCCGACGAGATGGGCTTGGGTAAATCTTTGCAGACGATCAGCCTGCTCTTAAGCCGCGTGGACGAGCTTGACGAACACCCTGCCTTGATAGTGTGCCCGGCAAGCCTCGTGTATAACTGGCTGGCTGAGTTCAATAAGTTCGCGCCGTCGCTTGACGTGCAGGTTTTGGCTGGGTCCAAGGGTGCGCGCGACGAAGTGCGAAGCGCCGGCGGCTACCAAGTGCTCGTTACCAGCTACGACACTTTGCGCATCGACATCGCTGACATGGCCAACCAGCAGTTCTCGTACCAAGTTATTGACGAGGCGCAGTACATCAAAAACCACGCGACCAAGGCCGCCAAAGCCGTCAAGGCTGTGCGCTCTATGCACCGCATCGCCCTCACCGGCACGCCCATAGAAAATCGCCTAAGTGAGTTGTGGAGCATATTTGACTACCTCATGCCGGGCATGCTCGGCTCCTACAAGCGCTTTAGGGAGCTCTATGAGACGCCAATCATAGGCGGCGACGAGCAAATGTCCAAGCGCCTGCGCGCCAAGGTGGGGCCGTTTATCCTGCGACGCCTCAAGGGCGACGTCCTCTCGGATTTGCCCGACAAGCTCGAGACGGTGATACATGCCAAGCTGGAGGGAGAGCAAGCCAAGCTCTACGAGGCGCACGAGACAAGGCTCAGACAATCCCTTGCGGGAACGAGCGAGCAAGACCTCAAGACGGGCAAGATTGCCGTTCTGGCCGAGCTTACCAAGCTGCGTCAGATTTGCTGCGATCCAAAGCTGCTGTATTCCAATTACAAGCACCGCGCCGCTAAGATGGGCGCTATATGCGAGCTCGTACAAAACGCCGTGGACAACGGGCAGAAGGTCCTGGTGTTCTCGCAGTTCACGAGCTTTTTGGACCTCATTGCGCGTGAGCTTGATGCGCGCAAGCTTGCGCACTATACCATCACGGGTGCCACGCCCAAGCGTGAGCGCATGAACTTGGTGGACAAGTTCAACGCAGACGACGTACCGGTGTTTCTCATCAGCCTCAAGGCTGGCGGAACGGGGCTCAACCTCGTGGGGGCCAGCGTGGTCATCCATGCCGACCCTTGGTGGAACGCCGCCGCGCAAAATCAAGCCACCGACCGCGCACATCGCATAGGCCAGACGCGCGACGTGAGCGTTTTCAAGGTGATTGCCGATGGGACGATTGAGGAGCGCATCCTCAAGCTGCAGGAGGCCAAGAGCGATCTAGCAGATGCCGTGCTCGCAGCCGACGGCGCGAGCTTGGGCTCGCTGTCACGCGACGAGCTCATTGCCTTACTCACCGAGGACTAAGGGGCGCCGGGGCAGCGGCGGCGGCCGTTAGGGACCGTCTCACCCTCCGTCATTTCGAGCGGAGCGGCCGTTAGGCCGCGTAGTCGAGAAATCTAGCCACAGCTCAGGTGGGTTTGCATCTCCACATACGTAGGGGCGGAATTTATTTCGCCCCACCATGCGGAACTCGATGCCGCCACGACCTAGTGCCTCTAATCGCCGTACACGCTGCGTATCTGATCCAAGTAGGCGCGGTAATCCTCGCGCAAAGACGCAGGCTCCTCGATGATGATTTTCGTCCCAAAGGTGGCCAGCCAGCCGTAGAAGGTGGGCGCCTTCATGACAGTGGCGTGCACGATGGCAAAATCGCCTTCCTCGCTGGCTGTGGACTCCACGTCTTTGCCAAAGCGATCTATCACGGCGCTCATCACGCTTGCGTCTACGCGCAAAGTCACCTCAACAGCGTCGCCCGAGAACATCCCAAAGACGCGCTGCTGGAACTTCGACACGTCAAAGCCCTTGATTGCGTCGTTTGACGTGGCGCGCTCGCTGGTGAGCTCTATCGATCTCATGCGGTCCAGGCGGTAGGTGGTAAAGGCCTCGTGTGTGTCGCTATAGGCGATGAGGTAGTAGAAGTCGTCCATGTACATGAGCTGGACGGGCGTTACCACGTAGGGTTCGCCGTCGCGGCTCAGTACTGGCTCTTTGGAGACGTCGTATTTGAAGTAGAGGAAGCTCACCTTGACTTTGGCATCTATGGCGCGATGTATGGCGTCCAAGCTGTAGAAGACCGATTCGTTCTGGTTGTGGATGCGTCCCTCTACGTAGATCTTCTTGTTGAGTTCTGCTGCCAGGTGCTTGCTGCCCAGGGTGCCCAACTGTCCTATGAGGGCCTTGGACTTGCGCTGCGTGAGGAACTTGGACGACAGTACGGCGTCTGCCAAAAGCAAAAGCTCCGTCTCCTCGAACTCGCGCGTGGCCAGCGCGTAGACGGTGTTGCACCCTTCAGGGTAAGAGACGATGTCGTAGCCAAAATCCTGCAGGCGTCTGATGTCGTCGTAGAAGGTCTTGCGCTCCACACGGATGTCGTGCTCGTCTAGCTTGGCGGTGATTTGCGCGCGCGTGAGGCCGTGTTCTGCGTCTGTTTCCTCTTTGAGCACTTCGAGCAGGTAGAAGAGCTTGAGCTTTTGGTTTTCTGATGCCATAGCCGCCTCCTGTTGAGCGTCGTGAGCTGCAGTGC
>CAYQLX010000027.1:0-18861 GCA_964418305.1 uncultured Coriobacteriaceae bacterium
GCGGCATTAGCTCAGCTGGATAGAGCGTCTGACTACGAATCAGAAGGTCGGGGGTTCGAATCCCTCATGCCGCACCAATCAAAGCAAACACGTCTTGGTGTTCTATGCGGCATTAGCTCAGCTGGATAGAGCGTCTGACTACGAATCAGAAGGTCGGGGGTTCGAATCCCTCATGCCGCACCAAGAAGTTTTGAACCCCCGCGACGTATCGCGGGGTTTTGTTTTTTCAGGCCAAGGGGAGGCGCTATCAAGTCGCTTTGCCCGATGCTTCTTCAAGCTTGCCGCTATGGGCAGCTTGGCGTGGTAGGCTTGAGGCTGTTATCCAAGCGTTAGGCAAGGAGTTCACATGTGCACAAACGGCGTTAATACCCAGCAACTCAAAGACACCGTCGAGATGATCGACGCTCAAATCGCGTTGTCTCGTCGTTGGACCCACAAGATGTACCATCTGGCAGATAACGGCGCTATGGAGCGTTCCGCAAAGAAGCTTGGCGCTATCCAGGCCATGCTCGACGACGTACGCAGCGAGTTTGAAGAGCTCCAAGACCTCATCGAGCGCGATGATAGCGACAACGGCGTCCAGGTGGAGCTCGTCTAGGCTTTGACGTTGCAGGTGGCTAAATGACGTCTGGGCAAGAAGAGACGGCGTCGTTGCTGGTGGTGAGCTCAAAAGAGCTCACCAGTGCGGCGCTTGAGGCCCTGAGGGCAAGTGCTGTTGCGTTGGGCCATGGCAGCAGCGTGCGCTTCGAGTGTTTGGCGGGCCTTGCCTCGCAAGACATCGTCTTGATGGTCCACGAGTGCGACCCGTGGGATGTTGTAGCAGTCGACAGCACGGCCATTGCGCTGCTCAAGGATGCTTTTGCAGATGAGGCAGATGCCCTTGAGCCCGACAACCCCGTCTGGGTGCGCGGCTACCTCTTTGTAGCCGTTCCTGGCTTTGAGGAGTGTTTGTCTGACCAAGACGCCAAGCGCGTGGCCTGGACGCGCCTAAAGGCGGCAGCGCATCCTGCTGCCCCTTACTAGAATTTGCGCCTGCTTTGTTGTTGCGGCTTGCTGCCGCTTTTGTTGAGGAAGGATACATCGTGGTCATCTCTACGAAGGGACGCTACGCATTGCGCTTGATGCTCGACGTGGCCATGCAAGGCGGCGCCGCTCCGGTGCCTTTGCATGACATCGCCGATAGGCAGCAGATCTCATTCAAGTACCTGGAGCAGATTGTCCCGCCGCTCACAAAGGCTGGGTTCCTCAAAAGCGTGCGCGGTGCAGGCGGCGGCTACCTGCTCGCAAAGGAGCCCTCGCAGATCACGACGGGTGATATTTTGCGCGCAGGAGAGGGAAACCTTGCTCCTGTTGCGTGCCTGGCAAGCGATGACGTGGAATGCCCGCGTGCCGATCTTTGCATAACGCTGCCCTTCTGGCGCGGCTTGGACGATGCAATCACCGCCTATATCGACAGCGTGACCTTGGCAGACCTGGTCGAAGACCGCGCCGTCTAGCAGCACGACCCAAAGGTTGCCTTAGATAGAGAGGACAAGCGCGATGGCGCAAGTATCCCAAGAGCTCGATGCGCTCACCTGCGGCCTCATCGGGGAGGCCATAAAGATCCTCGAGACGCAGGGAAGCCTTCCTGTGTTGCTCATGACAGATTGCGTGCAGGATGTGTTCGTCTTTGAAGATGACGATCCAGACGGCTGCTACAGGGCTGCCTGCCAACAGGTGTGTGACCTGGGCGCACAGTGCAACCTCTATGCCATCGCATATGAGGGCGTGGTCCAGGAAGACGAGTCCTCCTCTGGAGACCCGGCCATCATCTTCGAGTTCTCGGAGCGCTCGACGCAGGAGGCTTGGAGTGGCTTCATGTACTACCGGCGCACTAAAGAGGGGATAGAGGTATCAGACCCATACCCCGGCGGCGAGGAAAACCCGCTTTTCGTATAAAAGGACTCTTGTCGCGCGCCTATTTGTCGGGTATAGTACCGATGTTTGTAAAACACCCGCTACCAAAGACAGCCGGTAACCCTTAAGGGTTCTAATGGAGCTTCAGGCTCCGCCCGCCGAGGTGGTTGATACGCAGAGCTTTCTTCAAGCATGTGCAATCGGCCTCCGCTGTCAGCGGGGGTCGATTTTTTTATGGAAGGAGGTGCACATGCCTACTCAGAAGAAAGCAGATCAGATCGAAGAGATCGCTGGCAAGATCAAGGAGGCTCATGCCATCTGGTATGTCGATGCCCGTGGTCTTACCGTCAAGGAGACTCAGCAGCTTCGCCGCAACGTCACCGCTGCCGGTGGTGAGATGAAGGTGTACAAGAACACCCTCGCCATTCGCGCGCTCGCTCAGCTGGAGCTCCCCACTTGCGAGGATATCCTCGCAGGCCCCACCGCATTCATTTTTGCTGGTGAGGACGTTGCCGCTCCCGCCAAGGCCGCAAACGACGTGGCCAAGGAGAACGACAACTTGGAGATCAAGGGTGGTTTGATGGATGGCTCTGTCATGAGTGTGGATGAAGTTAAGGTTATCGCTTCTCTGCCCTCTCGCGACCAGCTCATCGGCCAGATCGCTTGCTCCCTTACTGCAGTTGCTTCTCAGCTCGCAATCGCCTTTGGCGAGATGTCCGCAAAGGAAGCTGCGTAAGAACCCGCCGCCACATAGCGGCATGAACGAAACGACGTATTTGAAAGCTGCCTGATGTTTGAGGGCAACTGTTTGAAAGGAAGAACAACATGGCTCTTACTAATGAAGAGATCATTGATGCTCTGAGCGAGAAGACCCTGCTCGAGCTGGCTGAGCTCCGCGACATGATCTGCGAGAAGTTCGGCGTGTCCGCTACCGCTGCTGTTGCTGCTGCCCCTGGTGAGGCTGCTGCTGCCGCCGAGGACAAGAGCGACTTCGACGTCGTCCTCGAGGGCTTTGGCGACAACAAGATCGCTGTCATCAAGGTTGTCCGCGAGCTCACCAACATGGGCCTCAAGGAGGCCAAGGCCGCTGTCGAGGGTGCTCCCGCTACCCTGCTCGAGGCTCAGAAGAAGGAAGACGCAGAGGCTGCCAAGGCCAAGCTCGAAGAGGCTGGTGCTGCTGTCACTTTGAAGTAAACCGCTTCAAAGCTGCATGCTTTTGCAAGGAGGCGTCCTTTAAGGGCGCCTCCTTTTTATTCTCTGAGCTTTCTTACGTCTTCAAGCCGATTGCATAGGTAGTACAGACCTTCGCCGTTGCGGTAGAACTGGCGGCAGTAGCGGATGCAGAGGTCTATGGCCTCGGTGGCGTTTGCGATGATGGGCGGGTAGGTCTCGTGCAAGGTGCGCGCAAACTCGAGCGCGCTCGGGTTGAGCGTGACATGGCAAAGCGATGAGGGCGGCATGACCCTGAGACTTTCTAGCCCGGTCAGACGCTGACATTTGAGCTCTCTGAGCACATAGGCGAGCCCTTCATCAGCATCCTGTTTGCAGATGCCTTCTACCATCCACAGCATGGCTTCTATGCAAGCGCTTGCGCTAATCGAGCATTCTGCAGACAGCATCTTCACAAAGCTGTAGACATCGTCTTCCAGACGGAGCTTCTTTGCGAGCTTGGAGATGGTCTGCTTTTTTGGCATGCGGTGCCTTTCGTTTGTTTCGACTAAAGCTTTGATAGCAGATGTTTAGGCGCTTGTGACTGGGCATTGGACCCATGCGACCGCTAAGCGTTTTTGGCTGTAACACCATGATTGATATATGCGGTTTCTGGCATAAGGGCACTGTGCCCAAAAGCAGACTCGCCCTCACATGGGGTTTAGGGAAGCCCCATTGAAGGGAGATGAGTATGCCTAACAATGATGGGGTCACAGTGCTCACAACCGAGGAGCGCGCCGAATGGTACAAGGCTGTGTTCGGGCTTTATGCGCACTATGTCTTCGACCCGGCAAGGACCGATCCTCTGCCTCAGTACCTGAACAATCTCAAGGTGGCGTCTGCCGACCTTGTGGTCTTGGACGAGGCTCATTTCATGTCTGCCGAGATACTCGCTGGTGGCATACGGGATTTTGTGGACGACGGAAACAGCCCCGGCAAGCCGATGCGCATCATCGTCGTTTGCTCCGGCAGGCAGCCCGGAGATGTTTTACTGGCGTTTTTGGCAACGTACTGCCACGTGTACGACATCATCTGCGCCACGACACCCATAGATCTCACAGCCGAGCTCGAGCATCTGGCGAGCAGGCCCAACGAGCGCCAAGACGTGCTCAAGTACATGAGGAGTTACGCCGCTTTATGCAAGGCTGGCGCCGAACATGGCGATGTGATCTCAAAGCGACCCGATATTAAGAAGACGCAGAGCATAGAGGTGCCTGCGGGGATGAGGATTACGTTTGTCGTTGAGCCGCTGGGGTAGCGATGGAGACGACGGAATGCCTGAGGTTGGTTTTTGCAAGGAACATCCGTTACTTTCGATGGTTAAAAAAGATGACACAGGAGGGGCTCGCGCAGAAGACGGGCCATTCGAGGCAATGGGTGAGCGCTGTGGAGAAGGGCAAGGTGGCGCTTAACCTAGACCATTTGGAATGTCTGATAAATGCGCTCGAAGTGGGCACGGTGGATTTGGTCGGAGTAAACGATTTTGCAAGGGATCTTCAGGCCGCATCAAATAGGACACGTGTCAAAATTCATCGAACAAATGTATGATTCTGCTAAGATTTAGAACAGATGTTCGTTATAATGGAGTCAATGGGTTTATTGGCTAAGCTGAGGCCTCGAAAGAGGCCTCAGCTGCCAAAGCGTTTCTTTTGTGCGCGTTGGCAGCGTTTCAGTTTGAGGCAATGCCCCGGCGTCGATGTATTTGCCATGGCGGGCTAGTCTATGGTTGCAAAACAAATTAACTCAGTTAACATGTTTTGGAAGGTGCTATGACAAAAAGACGTGATTTGGTAAGGATCCTCAAAAGCAATGGCTTTGAAGAGGCTGGTGGCGCGAATCACGACCGCTACGAGCATCCAGACGGACGCTACACGTATGTCCCGAGGCATCGCGAGGTGAAGACGCATTTGGCAGCGGTCATCCTCAAACAAGCCGGCATCGATGTATCGTCATTGGAGGGATTGAGATAGATGAGAACCTACAGGTGCGATTTCGAGATATTCGAGGACGACGGTATGTGGCTCGCCATTCCTTTGGGGATGGACGGCGGCACGCAAGGCTACACCTTCGACGATGCTGTGGATATGGCTTGCGACTGGCTTAGACTCAATGTCGAGCACGCAGTAATCAGGGGCATCGATCTTGAAGAACCTAAACGCAGCCTTCCTCTTGAGCACGGCGGCGTGAGGGTCGTCATCTGCGTCCCGATGGGACGCGAGTCTATCGACAAGGTGACCGCGACCGAGGCTGCTCGCATGCTCGGCATCAGCAAGGCAAGGGTCAGCACCCTTATCAAGGACCGCAAACTCGAAGGTTGGCAAGAAGGCCGCAATACCTACGTGACACGCGAGAGCGTGGTTGCGAGGCTGAGCAAACCTAAGCCGGTGGGCGGTCGTCCTAAGAAGCGATTGTCAAAGATAACAGCGTCATTTTGAGTTCAGATTCGCGTTGTGAGCGGCATCTAACGCGAAAAGGTGGGTTTCGGTAAGCACATGGATATTTCGAAACCCATAATATTTTTTATCGATTCTGCGCTTGTGCGCATGTCTTGGCTCTAATCTACTTGCCACTCGCTGACGAGTTGATTAGGAGGGCAAGCAAAATGAGCCAAGAAACACCAAGCGCTCCGAGCGCTCAGGAAGCTCCTGAATACGCCGCTCGCATGCAACAGGTGCGCCAGATCGGCCAAGGATCAAAGGGCAGGGGCGGCAAAAGAAAGGCACGTCAGATGCGCGAAGCGCTGCGTGCTGGCACTGTAGACGATGACGCGCAAAGAACGCAGAGTTTTGAATCAGCCTGCAGCAGCGATACTTTGACAAACGGCAGCCAGGACCAAGAAAGGTTCGAGACTTGGGACGAGCTCTTTGGCATCGACGGGAAAGAACAAGAAGGCGAGCGCCGCGATGGCATCTTCAGCTCGCTTGTGCAGCAGGCTATGGGTGCGCTGTTTTGTGCCGATGACGAGCAAAGGCGCTTTGCGGGCAAGCGCAAGAAAGAGCAGCGCCAAGCTGCCTTGCAACAAGACAGGCCCAAAGAGGACATGCGCGTCTTTGGGCAGATGGCAGATGACGCCACGCAAGACGCGAGTTGCAATCAGAGCGACTCTGATGCATGTCAGCCGCAGCAGGCAGTTTTTACAGCGGATGAGGATGTGCAACCAAAGCAGCATGTGCGACCTCCGCAAAAGCGCCAGTTGGTTTATGTCACTCAGCAGGAAGGCGCTCGCAAACCGGGGTTTGCTTGGGTTTTGGCAGTGTCTGCATCCACATCTTTTGCCGTGAGCGTGGCTGTCGTGGTGGCGATGGGCATGATGGGCGCTGGCGATGCACAGCTTCCCTTTGCGGGGTGGTTGCTGTGAGAGCACAAGGCGACATCGCAGTAGAAAGCATGCAGCAGGCCAAGGACGTACTCGGTTTGCAGGGCTTTACGTTGGCGCGCTTTAGCGGGGTGAAGCTTGCCGCAAGGGATCGCCTCATATCGATGCTTTTGCAGGACAGGGGTGTGATGCGCATCGTCTCGGCGCCGCATGGATACGGTAAGACGCTGCTGGCATACGAGTATGCAAGGCGCATTTTTAGCGCTGGGCGCGTGGCCTGGATCGACGGCTCGTCACCGGAGTTCTTGCGCGCGCTGGACATGGGGCACCTCGTTCCAGAGGAAAGCGGCTCCGACGGCCAACCAGAGCTCATCGTGATTGACGACATGCCCATACTCGACGAACAGAGGATGGAGACGCTCGCGCGCTGTGCGGACGATTACCTGCTGCATGGGACAGAGATTGTTGTCACGACCTTGCCTTCCTGCGATTTCTTAAGGTGCACGCAGCCGGACAGGGTCCTGGTCACGGCCAAAGATCTTTTGGTGACAGAGCGCGACCTCAAAACGGCATGCATGGGGCAGCCTGAAGAAGCGTATATGCAGGCAAGCGAGAAGCTGGCCTGTGCAAAAGAGCGTTTCATGGGCGCTGCTGCATGCACTGTCTGGAGCGCAGGCGCCGATGCATCCCTAGCCTGCCTCAGGGGCTTTTTCGAGGAGAGCGTTCCTTTAGAGTTTCACAGGGCGGCGTTGGCGATGCTCATCATGCAAAGCGGCAGCGCGGCAGATCTGGCAAGAATTAAGGCGTCTTTAAGCCAGGAGTTCTGCGAGATGGCTGCCAGAGATTACCTGTTTTTGGGATACGACGCCATCGCGCAAACATTCGCTACGGGGTTCGTGCCTGCGGCGATGATCAAACAGGCGATAGAGGAGGCGGGGATGGCCCGGGCTTTGCTGTCGGGCAGCTTCCCTGTGCACGAAAAGGCTTTGGGCTTGCTGTTGGAGGCAGGTGACACCAAGCGCGTCGTCGAGGCGATGAGGGTGTTTTGCACAGGTGCGCATTGCGCGGCATGGCTCAAGGACTGCGGGTGGGAGCTCATCGACAGTGGCTCGAACCAGCTGGCAGGCACCTTGTTCGAGCGCTGCGGCAAGCAAGCCGTTGGTAAAGATGCCACGCTCAACGCTATTAGTGCTTGGCTCAAGGGCATGGTTGGGGACAACAGAGAAGCGGCATATTACGCACGCGAGGCGCTTTATTTGTGCAGTATGCAGGAGGATGGCCGCGCAGATTTCAAAGCCGCCCTTGCCGCCCAGCTGGCATTACTCGCCTTCTCTGATATAAAGGCCGCCGACATGGATATGACGCTTATACGCGGCGGGATCGTAGGGGGCGTGGCAAGCTCTGCATCCTTCTTGCTGGCTGTGGCATCACTGATGAGCGACGAGGAGCTGGATCGCTGGGCTTGGGCTGTGCGAGGTAACTTTGCGCCCTTTCCCAAGCGTCAATCCAAGGACAGTGAGCAAGATCAAGAGCGCATTGATGCCATGGTCGCGTTGTTTACTAAGCATGGCAGGCACTTCGAGCACACGTTTGCCTACCGCATCGCCTTACACATGCTTGCATGCTCAGACCATCCAAAAGCGCGTAAAGCGCTGCATGAGTGCAGCACCGGAGTACTCGTAGCTATGCGCAAACGTGGCCTGGGCTATTACAGCGACGCCGTGGTCGTGGGCGATCTTTGGAGGAGCGGGTACTTTGGCGTGAGCACAAAGTCCGTCGACGTCAAAGATGCCAAGGTGCTTTCCAGCGCCTCGAGCCTGCTGATGCGGATGTGCAGGGAGGCAGGCCGCGAGGCGTGCTCGGTTCCCTGGGAGCAGGCAACGGGCGTTTGCGAGCAGGCTTTAGGCGGCAAGGCAAAGAGCAACTCGCCAAAGAGCGGGCAAGCAGATTTAAGCAATGCCCCTGTGGCAACCGTGTCGCTTTTTGGCGGGCTTGAGGTGATAGTGGGGGAAAAGTACGTACCACAAAACAGGTGGACCAAAAGGTCGCTGCAGCTGTTTTCTATCTTGGTGATGAACCAAGGCAAAGACGTGTCTAGGGACATCATCTTCCAGCAGATGTGGCCGGAGCTCACCAGATCGCGTGCGCTGGATAACTTCTACACGGCATGGAGCCGCATGAACGCGCTCGTTGGAGAGGGCCCATACTTCTCAAGAAGGGGCGAGTTTTGCAGCATCAACCCGCGCTATGTGGTATCCGACGTGGCCGAGTTCGAGCAGCTGTCGCGCCGCATTTTGATCGAACAAGCAAACGCAGAGACTTTGCTCGACATCTATGCGCGCATGGAGACGGTGTATCGCGGCGGTTTGCTCCCGAGCGAAAATGACAACGTCTACATAAAGCAGCAGCGTAATCGCTACCGTGCCATGTTTATCGATGCCATGCTGTCGGGCGCAGCAAAGAGCATGGACGCTAATGATGCGCGTGTGGCCCTGTGGTTTGCACGCAAGGCCATCGACGAGGACAAGGAGCGCGAAGACGTCTACACCATGCTCATCAAGGCGCAGATGGCGGCAGGGCAGCGTTGCTCGGCGATTAGGACGTACTTTCAATGCAAGAAGTACCTGCGCGACGAGCTTGGCTTGGACCCCTCGCCAGAGACCCAGAGACTCTACGAACAGCTCATAGCATGCGATCCATCGCTGGCAAAGCTCACTTGCGCTCCGCGTGAGAGACAGGCCTCCGCGTAAGATGCTGGGGCGTGGGCTGCCCTTTGCTTGGACTGTCTGCGCGCAGCGGCGCACGGGGCGCCTTTTGCTACCAAACCGTAAGAGCTGCTGTGTTAGAGTGAACGCCATCTGTACTCAGCACGAAAGAATGGACCATGGCAAATTTTTTTACTAAGCTTCTCTCCCTTGGCTCGGACCATCAGCTCAAGGAGTTCAATTCTCAGGTAAACATCATCAACTACCTCGAAGACGAGCTAAAGCTCCTAAGCGACGAGGAGCTCGCCGCCAAGACCGACGAGTTCCGCCAGCGCTACCAAAACGGCGAGACGCTCGACGAGCTGATGCCAGAGGCATTCGCCGTCGTGCGCGAGGCATCTGTGCGCGTCACGGGCATGCGTCACTTTGACGTGCAGCTCATCGGCGGCATGGTTTTGCACAAGGGTGAGATCGCAGAGATGCGAACCGGCGAGGGTAAGACGCTTGTCTCTACCTTGGCCGTCTACCTCAACGCGCTGCCCGGCAAGGGCGTGCATGTGGTCACGGTTAACGACTATTTGGCCAAGCGCGACTCCGAGTGGATGGGCAAAATCTACAAGTTCTTGGGCCTGAGCGTGGGCCTGCTGCAAAACGGCACGCCTGCCCCCGAGCGCAAACTCGCCTATCAGGCAGATGTCACCTACGGCACCAACACTGAGTTTGGCTTTGACTACCTGCGCGACAACATGGTCACGTCTGCAGATAAGCGCGTCCAGCGCGGGCATAACTTCTGCATCATCGACGAGGTTGACTCCATCCTCATCGACGAGGCCCGCACCCCGCTTATCATCTCTGGTCAGGCGTCCAAGGCCAATGACCTTTACATCTCGTTTGCCAAGGCCGTCAAGGGCCTTAAGGCAGAGGAAGACTTTGACATCGACGAGGCCAAGCGCACGATTTCTGCTAACGAGCAGGGTCTGGCCAAGGTCGAGTCTAGGCTCAACATAGAGGACATCTACGCAGACCTCTCTGGTCAGCTTTCCAACCACCTGCACCAAGCCCTCAAGGCTGAGTACCTCTTCAAGAAGGGTGTGGATTACATCGTCGTAGACGGAGAGGTCAAGATCGTCGACGAGTTCACGGGCCGCATCATGGAAGGCCGCCGTTACAGCGAGGGCCTGCACCAGGCCATCGAGGCTAAAGAAGGCGTGCTCATCCGCGCCGAGAACCAGACCATGGCTACGATTACCCTGCAGAACTACTTCCGCCTGTACGAGAAGCTGTCTGGTATGACCGGTACCGCCAAGACCGAGGACGCAGAGTTCCGTGACATCTACAAGCTCGAGGTTCAGGTCGTACCTCCCAACCGCCCCGTCATGCGCGAGGATTTGCCCGACTTGGTCTATCGCACCGTCGAGGCTAAGTTCAACGCCGTGGTAGAGGACGTGCTTGAGCGTCATGAGCGCCAGCAGCCCTGCCTGGTGGGTACTGTCTCCATCGAGAACTCAGAGAAGCTCTCTGCGCTGTTCAAGAAGCGCGGCATCCCGCACGAGGTCCTCAACGCAAAGCAGCATGAGCGCGAGGCCAAGATCGTGGCACAGGCCGGACGCGCCGGCGCCGTTACCATCGCGACCAATATGGCCGGCCGCGGCACCGATATCTTGCTCGGCGGCAACCCTGATTTCCTCGCAGAGGATATCCTGCTCCAAAAGGGCATCGACCCAGCAGAGGCAAGCGACGAGCAGCGCGCAGATGCGCTTGAGCAGGCGCGCGCCATCTGCAAGGAAGAGGCACAAATCGTTAAGAAGGCCGGCGGCCTTGCCGTCATCGGCACCGAGCGCCATGAGTCGCGTCGTATCGACAACCAGCTGCGCGGCCGCTCTGCACGTCAGGGAGACCCTGGCTCCGCTCAGTTCTACCTCTCGCTTGAAGACGACCTCATGCGCCTGTTTGGCGGAGACCGCATGGATCGTATCAGCGCCATGATGCTCAAGACAGAGCTTGGCGATGATATGCCCATCCAGGCCAAGATGGTCACCAAGGGCATCGAGGGCGCACAGCGCCAGGTCGAGTCCATGCATGCCAGCGCCCGTAAGCACGTGCTTGAGTACGACGATGTCATGAATCGCCAGCGCTCTGCCATCTACGAGGAGCGCAACTCCATTTTGGACGGCAAGGAATACGGCGAGCGCGTCCCTGCGCTTCTCGAGCAGGTCGTTACCGAGCGCATCGCGGAGTTCTGCAACTCCAAGGTCGCCGACGAGTGGGAGCTCGATAGCCTCCAGAAGTGGCTCGACGAGCTTTGCGGTCAGGATGTCGTCGTAATCAGCAACCTCAACTACAACGAGGACATAACGCAGCTCACCGAGCAGCTCATCGCAGCTGTCAACGACGCCTACAACGCAAAGAAGGAGGGCATGCCGCAAGAGGCCTTTGCCAAGGCAGAGAACTTCGTCATGCTACGCGTCATCGACACGCGCTGGATGGCTCATCTGTCAGAGATGGATTACCTCAAGGCCGGCATTGGCCTGCGTGCCGTCGGCCAGCGCGACCCTCTGGTCGAGTACAAAGAGGAAGCCTTCAATGCGTTTGGTCTGCTCGTCAACAACATCTACGAGGACTTCCTGCGTACGATGTTCCATCTGCAGATTAACGTCGAGGTGCGCGAGGAAGACAACGAGTCCGAGGCAGAGCGCCAGGTGATGGGCGACGGCTCCAAGAACAGCCGCAACAGCGTCTATTACTCTGCAGCCAGCCAGGACGAGGCCGCTATGGCCGCTATGGCACGCGCCAAGGCTAAAAACGATGCACTCAAGGCTCAGCGTGCGCTCAAAGAGCAAAAGCTCGCTAAGGCAACCGATGCCGTCGCTGGTGAGAAGCTCGAGGAAGGCCCCAAGAAGGGCGTGACCTACGTCAAGGACAAAAACGATCCCTTTGCCGTCGCGGGCCGCAACGATCCGTGCCCCTGCGGCAGCGGCAAGAAGTTCAAGAACTGCTGCGGCAAGAACAACTGAATCTGATTAAAACCAGCGGGGACGGGCGTGTCGTTAAGACGCGCCCGTCCTTTGCTTTGCATGAGACCACCGCAAGGCCCGAGGCGGAAGATAATCGACAAGGGCAAGAGACAACCCGCCTGTCAGCGATGAGATAACAAGGAGGCAAGACCCATGGCAGAAAACCACATACAGCAGCTCAATGCCTTGCAAGAGCGCATCAAGGCCATGGGGGACTACCTCCATATCGATGCAAAGCGCGACGAGCTTATAGCACTGGAGAAGCAATCCGCCGCGCCCGGTTTTTGGAACGACCAGCAGCATGCGCAATCGATCATGAGTCAGGCTGCCGCCCTGCGCGACGAGATAACGGAATACGATGAGGCCGTCGCAGCTTTGGAAGACGCGCAGGTAGCAAACGAGTTTGCCATGGAAGAAGACGACCAGTCCATGGAGGAAGAGGTTGTCGAGGCCATCGAGCAGCTCACGCAGATGGCAGATGCCATGGAGCTTTCGAGCTGGTTTACGGGTGAGTTTGACCATGGGGATGCTGTGGTGAGCATCAACCCTGGCCAAGGCGGGCTCGAAGCGCAGGACTGGACCGAGATGCTCTTCAAGATGCTCACGCGCTACTGCGAGCGCAAGCACTGGAAGGTCACGCTCAACGACGTCGTCCCCGGTGAGGGCATAGGTCTTGACCGGGCCACCTTTACCGTGAGCGGGCGCAACGCTTACGGCATGCTGCGCAGCGAGATGGGCGTGCATCGCTTGGTGCGCATTAGCCCCACCGATCAGCAAAAGCGTCGCCAGACGACCTTCGGCGGTGTCGAGGTTATGCCCGTCTTGCCAGATGACGTAGAGGTCGACATCAGGCAGGAGGACCTGCGCATAGACGTTTATCGTTCAAGCGGACCGGGCGGCCAGTGCGTTAACACAACCGATTCTGCCGTGCGCATCACGCATATCCCCACGGGCACGGTGGTCACGTGCCAAAACGAGAAGTCGCAGATCCAAAACCGCGAGACAGCCATGAAGATTCTGCGTGCGCGCTTGTACCAACTCGAGCTTGAGCGCCGTCAAGAGCAAGTAGACGAGCTGCGCGGTCCCAAGCACGAGATAGGCTTTGGGCATCAGATTCGCAACTACGTTTTGTACCCGTACCGCATGGTTAAAGACCTGCGCAGCGGGATTGAGACGGGAAACGTCGACGCCGTGTTGGACGGCGATATAGACGAGTTTGTCGTCGGATACCACCGCTGGCGCGTGAGCGAGTCCTAGCCGCGCGGCTCCTCGCTGCGATTTATCGCCTTGTCGGCCGACATGCTGGCACTAAGCGCCCTCTGGTCGTTTAGAATGGCAGACGTCTGACTACTAGAGAGAGGACTGGTCGTGGCAAGCGGTCTCGCCGAAATCTGCGCACATGCCAATAACATGCGCATCAACATCATCAAAATGCTGCACGAGGCAGGAAGCGGCCATCCCGGTGGCAGCCTTTCTGCGGCAGATATCGTGGCTGCGCTGTACTTTGGCAAAGCGATGAACTACAACCCTCAGGATGCGGCAGACCCAAGTCGCGACCGCTTCATCCTGTGCAAGGGGCATGCGGCCCCGGTGCTTTACGCTGCGCTGGCAGAGGTGGGCTACATCGAGCAAGAAGAGCTCATGACGCTGCGCAAGCTGCATAGCCGGCTCCAAGGTCACCCCGACAGCAAGAAGCTTCCCGGCGTGGAGGTTTGCACGGGCTCTTTGGGCCAGGGGCTTTCTGTGGCCGCTGGCTTGGCGCTGGGCTTGAGGCTTGACGCCGGTAGTGCAAAGCCGCAGACGGTGTTTGCGCTCATGGGCGACGGAGAGATCGAGGAAGGTCAGGTGTGGGAGGCAGCGATGTTTGCCGCCAACTACAAGATCGATAACTTGATCGCCATCGTAGACAACAACAACCTGCAGATTGACGGCGACGTGCGCCAGGTCGCGGGTCTGCGCGACATTCCCGCCAAGTTTACCGCCTTTGGCTGGGAGGTCATCGAGGTAGACGGCCACGACATAGCCGCGTTGCTGGACGCTTTTGCCGCGGCAAAGGGCGTGCAAGACAAGCCTGTCTGCATCGTCGCCTCCACCGTAAAGGGCAAAGGCGTCAGCTTCATGGAAAACCAAGCCGGCTGGCATGGCAAGGCTCCCAACGACGAGCAAGCACAGCAGGCTATCGCAGAGCTTAAGGGAGAGTAGAGATGGCAGCAGAGGCAACACGCGCCGGCTACGGCGAGACCTTGGTCGAGCTTGTCCAAGAGGGCATGGATGTCATGGCCGTCGAGGCCGATCTGTCCGGATCGACCACCACGGCAAAACTCGGCAAGGCGTACCCGGAGCGTCTAGTAAACGTCGGCATCGCCGAGCAGAACATGATCGACGTGGCCGCGGGCCTAGCACTAGCAGGAAAGGTCGTCTTTACCGGCTCTTTTGCGGCGTTTGGCACTGGTCGCTGCTACGACCAGATTCGCAACACCGTCTGCTACTCGGATCTCAACGTCAAGGTGGCCCCCACGCACTCTGGCGTGACTGTGGGCCCCGACGGCGGCTCGCATCAGATGCTCGAGGACGTGAGTCTCATGCGCGGCCTGCCCGGCATGAATGTGCTCGTTCCGGCAGACTACAACGCCGCCAAGCAGGCTATCCGCATCGCGGCCAAAAACGATGGCCCCTTCTACGTGCGCTTGGGTCGCGCCAAGGTGCCCCAGGTCTACGAGCCCGGCTTTAAGCTTGAGCTGGGACGTGCCTATGTTTTGCGCGAGGGAGATGACGTTACGATCGTCGCCAACGGCGTCGAGGTTGCCCAAGCCCTCCAGGCTGCCGATCAGCTTGCAGAGCAGGGCATCAACGCCGAGGTCATCGACGCCTTTAGCGTGAAACCCTTCGACAAAAAGACGCTGCTTGCCAGCGTGGCAAAGACAGGCTGCGTGGTTACTTGCGAAGAGCATTCAACGGTGGGCGGGCTTGGCTCTGCCGTGGCCGATATCATCGGCGAGAACTGCCCCGTCCCCCTAGAGCGCGTGGGCGTGCGCGATGAGTTTGGCACTTCGGGCAGCCCCGACGAGCTTTTGGCGGAGTACGGCTTGGATGCGGTGGGAATCGTTGCCAAGGCAAAGGCCGCTGTAGCGCGCAAGTAGCGCCTTTCGAGCTTTCGCTCGTTGGTGCTTGTTCTTTGGCGCGCTTGGGACAATAAAGCAAAGCGAGGGCGGCAACATACCGTCCTCGCGCTATCATGCAGTGATTATGAGTAATTATATTTTCAAAAAATACCTCGATGAGCGCTCAGCCGAGATAGACGAGCATCTCCGCACGTACTTTCACAGCGGCTCTCATCCGGATATGGACCGCTACCTGTACGATCCTCTGTCCAAGTACTCTGAAAACGGCGGCAAGAGACATCGCCCGCTCATCACGTTGCTGGCCTGCTCGGCTGTAGGCGGCGATGAGAAACAGGCGCTTGCAGCAGGTGCGGCTATCGAGCACTTCCATACGGCAGCGCTCATCCACGACGACATCGCTGACGATTCACAGCTGCGCCGCGGCGAGCCCTGCATGCACATCACCTTGGGCGAGGGTCTGGCTATCAACGCGGGTGACTTGGCCTTGTCGCTGGTCACGGGCACGGTTATTAACGACGACAACCTCCCCGACGATATTAAGCTGCGCGTCTTGCATGAGCTCGTCGATATGACAACACGCACCATCGAGGGTCAGGCGATGGATATCGGCTGGGCGCAAAATGACCGCTTTGATATATCGGTGCAGGATTACCTGTGCATGGCTCAGCACAAGACAGCGTTTTACTCGGGCGGTGTGCCCTTGGCCATCGGCGCCATCATCGGCGGCGGTACCGAGGAGCAGATATCCGCTTTGCGCGCATACGGCATGTCTACCGGTCTGGCGTTCCAGCTGCAAGATGACCTCTTGAACCTCGTGGGCAAGAAGGAGGCTGCCAACAAGGATTACCGCAGCGACATAACCGAGGGCAAGCGCACGATGATCGCCGTGCATGCGCTCGCAAACGCCCCCGCTGCCCAGCGCGACGAGCTTTTGCAGCTCCTCTCCTCAAAAGAGACAGACCCAGCCCGCTTAGAGCGCGCCGTCCAGATCATGCAGGACGCAGGGTCCATAGACTACGTACGCGACTACGCGATCAAGCTCGCGCATCAAGGCCAAGACGAGCTCAAGCGCGTCCTGCCTGCGAGCATATCGCGCAAACTGCTTCTCTCCATGGGCGACTTCTTCGTGAGCCGCCTCAATTAAAGGCACGGATATATGAAGACGATACAGCGCAACGACAAAGGGGCGGCGGTCCAAGACGTGCAGCAACGCCTGCGCATCCTGGGCTACGAGCTCAACGTAGACGGCGTTTATCTGGACAGGACGCAGATCGCCGTAAGTGAGTTTAGGAAGAAAGAGGGGCTTGCTGCCGGGGATTTTGTGGACGAGACAGCCTGGAAGGCGCTCGTCGACGCGACGTTTTCTTTGGGCGACCGCATGCTCTACCTGCGCATGCCACTCTTCCACGGGCACGACGTCAAGTGTTTGCAAGATATCCTCAATGCGTTGGGGTTCATCGTGGGCGACGCCGATGGCATCTTTGGCGCGCATACCGAGCATGCCCTGCGCGAGTTCCAGTCGAGCATTGGCCTAGTTGACGACGGCGTTGCCGGCGCCACCACCTACGACGCCATCACGCGCCTGCGCCATGCATGGGAAGGCAAGAACGCTGTCAACGCCGCCGACACGCAAGAGCACATGGGTTTTGCCCGTGCGGCTAGCGTACTTGAGGCGGCAGAGATTGTCTTCTTTGGTTGCGACGATTTGGGTCGCGATGTCGCGCACAGGGCGGCCAACCTCGCGCAGGCGTCCGCCCCGTTCTCAAGCATTACGAGCGCAGATCGCCTGAGTGTGGCCCCTGCGGCAAGCGCCCTCATGGTGGGCATCGGTATGGAGGAAAGCCTGCCCCAAAAGGATTGCCATACCGTAACCGCCAAAGATGACTACACCTTTACCGCTCGTATGAAGACGGCACTCGGCAGCGTCACTGCCAGCCCGCGCCGCATCTACATCGAGCTTTTGGACCAACCTCCTGCGGAGTACTGCAACGTCGAGATTGCCCGTTGGGCACAGCATTTGGCTGTGACGATACTCGACGCGCTTTGCGACGCGCTCTCGCAGTAAAGCCCGCGGTAGAGACGGCTTTTGCGCTGCTGCATGGCGGCATCGTTGCCGTGACGTTACCTGCGTGGAGGGACTGTGACGGTTGTGTGCAGGTTTGACTAGGGCCGCGCGCTGGTGGTACTTTAATACGACTTATGCACAAGCAAACATCCTGTACGGAGGTTTTTGGATGTCAATGAAGCTTAATCGCAGAGCATTCCTCGGAACCGCGCTTACCTTTGGGGCACTTTGCTCCGTAAGCCCCGCAGACGCCTTTGGCGTTACCGCCGCAGAAAAGAAGCAAGAAGTCCAGGCTATCAAGTCAAAGCTCGACAGCATGCTCGACGAGCTGGACCAAGCTGTAGACAAGTACAACGCTGCGCAGGATACCTATGAGAAGGCAACCAACAAGGTAGAAAACGCCAAGAAGCAGATCAAAGAGGCCCAGGGCAAGATTGACACCCTGCAGGGCCATTTGGCCACGCGCGCTACTTCTATGTATCGTAACGGCTCCATGTCCTACCTCGACGTTTTGCTGGGCGTGGGTTCCTTTGACGACTTTGCCACGGTCTGGGATACGCTCAACACGCTCAACGAGGACGACGCAGACCTCGTGACAGAGACAAAGCAGGCAAAAGCCAAGCTTGAGTCCGCTAAAAAGGAGCTCGACGAGCAGCAGGCTGCTGCCGCAGACAGCTTGGCCGAGGCCAAGTCCTATCACAAGAGCATCCAGAGCATGGCCAACAAGTACGAGTCCGAGTACAACAGCTTGAGCGCCGAGTACCGCAAGCTGCTCCAAGACGAGGAGGAAGCAGAGGCCGAGCGCCGTGCGCAAGCCGCAAGGGCCTACAGGCCGCACACAAACTCCAACTCCAGCTCGGGTGGTTCCAGTTCAAACTCCAGCTCCCACTCCAACAATGGAAGCTCGATTCCCACCAACGGTGGCGTTGTCGATTATGCGCGCTCGCGCATCGGTTGCCCGTATGTCTGGGGTGCTGCAGGCCCCAACTCGTTTGACTGCTCGGGTCTTACCATGTGGTGTTACGCCAAGATCGGTATCAGCATGTCTCACTACACAGAGAGCCAATACGCAGAGGCAAAGGCCCGCATGTCGGTTTACTCTGCTGCCGCGGGCGACATCCTGTATCGCAGCGGGCATGTGGCTATCTATTCCGGCGGCGATAACTACATCCACTCGCCGCACACAGGCGCCTATGTCTGCGAGGTTTCCGGCATCGGTAGTTTCTCGGCTGCCCTCAGGTTCTAATCTGTTAGAATCTCTCCTTGCGTCATCGGGATGTGGCTCAGCTTGGTAGAGCGCTCGCTTCGGGAGTGAGAGGTCGCAGGTTCGAATCCTGTCATCCCGACCACCCAAAAAACAAGAACCCCGCTTTAGCGGGGTTTTCTTGTTTTTATGGGTGTCGGGATGACGCCCGGCTTCGCCGGGCGCTGCGCATTAGCGCAGCAGGATTAATCCACGCTGCGCGTAGCGCTTCCTAACCGACCACTGCGGGCGGTAAGCGTCTTGTTTCCCCGCATCTGCGGTGATTGTGGT
>CAYQLX010000028.1:0-18485 GCA_964418305.1 uncultured Coriobacteriaceae bacterium
TCATCCGCGTGAGGTAGGGGCTGGGGCGCTAGCGTGTAGAGCTAAAGCTTTATGCCTCAGGAATTGCGCCGAGCATCTTGAAGCCGTCCCAGCTGGGTTTGCCGGTGTAGGTCATGACCTCGTCCTTGCCGTCCAGAGCGCGGATGGCGCCTGCGGCAAGTGCCTCCATCTCGAAGTCGCCGCCGTAAATCTTGACCGGTGCAATCCACTGCACCCTTTGGGTGACGTAGCCCGCGAAGAAGGGATCGTTAGAGACGCCGCCGGTAAGCACGATGCCGTCGACCTTGCCCTCCAGAGCCGCTGCAAAACCGCCGATGGCCTTGGACACCTGATAGGCCATGGCCTCGTAGCAGAGCTTGGCCCACTCGTCGCCGTCGTCGATGCGTTTGCAGATAGTGCGCGCGTCATCGGTGCCGCATAGACCCACCAAGCCGCCGGTCTTGCCGATAACCCCGTCAATTTCCTTCTTGCTGTGATCACCCGAAAACGCCAGCTTTACCACGGGCTTTAGGGGTACGTCGCCGCTGCGGTTGGGAGCGAAGGGGCCGCTGCCCTCGAGCACGTCGTTGGTGTCGATCATGCGCCCATGCTTGTGGCAGGCGACGGAGAGGCCACCGCCGACATGTGCCACGATGATGTTCGTGTCTTGGTACTCGCAACCAAGCTCGCTTGCACAGCGCATCGCGCATTCCTTCTGGTTGAGGCAGTGTACGTGGCTCTTGCGGTAAACGCCGGGATAACCCGTGATGCGTGCCACATCATCGAGCTCGTCGGTATCGGGCTGGTTGACGGCGTAGGCGGGTTTGCCGACCTCCTGAGCAAAGGCGTACAGCAGCGGCGCTCCCAGGATGGCGGGGTGGTTGACGCCGGCGTTGAGGACGTGATCGCAGACGGTTTGGTCGATGGCGAAGGTTCCGCCCACGGTGGGGCCCATGGAGCCGCAGTAGCCTGAGAAGGCATCCATGTCCTCAAGTTTGATGCCGGCCTCGTCGAGTGCCTTCAGGATGGTTTCACGGCGGTAGTCGAACTGATCAGCTGCCTGATCGAATTGCGCCAGCTCGTCGGCCGGGTGGGTGACATTGAGCTTGAGCAATGCCTCGGTGCCGTCAAAAACGGCGACCTTGGTCGAGGTTGAGCCCGGGGAGAGAGTGAGGATCTTGTACGACATGTTTGGTTCCTTTCCTTTTTTGTCTTTTTACTGACGGCAGAAATGCCGGAAGTGCCTAGCTTGCTTTAATCGAGGTGAATCTAACTGGCCGGCTGCTCGCGCCTGCGTGCGGCTGCGTCGCATGCAAGTGATAGCAGCAGCGATGTGACGTAGCCGATCAGCACTAGCTGCGGATAAGTGGAAAGCCACGTACCAATCAACGGTGCGCTTCCGTGTTGGAGCAAGGCCATGGTGAACGAGATGCAGGTTACGAACACAAAGTTCTCTGTGAAGACGCCTGCCAGCCATCTTGGGGTCCCAGCGGGGAAAAGCCCCCCGACAAGCCTGCCCCAAAGGGGGACCGGCAGCACAAGCTGAATGAGCATGTTGGTGAAGAACGCGGATGCCGTGCCCATGTACCAGCTCTCCCAGAGCAGCGGTGCTCCGCCCAGCAGCGTCGCGGAGCTGTTGATGACTACGGCTAGGACTAGGTCGCATAAAACGACGGAAAGCGCCCACTTTGTCATTGCGCGTCTCCTTTCAACAGCGCCTCGAGTTCTGCGCGCCCTGCATCGGGAAAGGCAAGCTCGCGTACGGGTTTGCCAAAGAACGGCTCCAGCGAGAGGATGACCGCTTTCTTAGCTTTGTCTGCAAAGTCCGCTGGACGGTTGGTGATGGTGTTGGGCATGGTCGTTTTTAGGTAGACGGGGAGGTTTTCTGCGTCCTCGATGTAACCGTGGTAGCTGTCGCGGATTACGTTGCACTGAACGTTGCAGCCGAGAGATTCCATGCGCTGCAGCAGCTTGTCGCTCGACTCCTTGAGCGCGTCGCCCTCGACGGGAAACATCACAATTGGCGGGAGGGCCTTTAGCTGTTCGGCTGTGGCAAACAGCGGTGAAACGAGTGGGTTTCGCGGGTCTGCGCCGGACAGGTACCAGCTGTTAAACGAGCGCATCATGTCCTCGGAGAGGTCCTCATCGCGCAGAGTCATATCGCTGGGGTCTGTGTCCGCATCGACGAAGGGGTAGTGGAGCACGAGACCGGCTGGCATGATGACCCCATCGCCATCTTGAGCCTTTAAGGCTGCGGCGAGCGCGAGACACGCGCCGGCCGAGTAGCCGATCACGAATACGCGTTTTGGATTGGCGTTGAGCTCTATGGCGTGGCGCCCCACGTGGCGCAGACAGGCCAGCACGTCGTTGAGCGCTGCGGGAAAGGGGTCCTCCGGAGCCTTGCGGTACTCGAGACCCAACACGCTCACGCCGTAGCTGTCGCAGATCCACTGCCTCAGTGCATCGCCCTTGCGGGAGTCTCCCAGGGCAAAACCGCCACCGTGCAGCTCAATCAATAGCGGCGCTGACGTGCAATCCGTCTTGTGAAAGTAGGCAGCTGGCGCTGCGCCCAAGTAGGGCTCGCAGCTGATCTTGTTACCCTTAAGGGGTTGTTCGTCGAGCGCTGCGTCGATGTTGCGTCGTATGTGGGGAAGCAGGCTTTTCAACTCGTCAGAACGGGTCTGTTCCATTGTCTTGTTCGTACCTTTCTGGATGTGGGACTGGCCTGATTGGAGCCGGCCCTGCTTGCAGGGGTGAGGTTGACGCAACAGCTCTGGCTTGGTGATAACGCCCAGGTAGAGGGGAAGGGCAAGGAGGTATCAGTGATGTGTTGCGCCAACCCCACCCCGCTTTGCCTGTGGGTTGAAAGCGGCAAAGCGGGTAGTTTGGGGAAAGCTAGCGGGGTTTACTTGGCAGAGAGCACCAACATGGCGATGTCGCCGACAATCTCCTCGACAGAGGCGCTGCGGGAAGAATCGGCCACGGGGCACTTGAAACCGGAGAGGTTGTGGCCAAAAGCCTTACCCTTGGCGAATCGCTGGATGATCTTCACGCAGATGTTGGCCGAGTTGAGGTCGGGGAAGATTAGCACATTGGCCTGGCCGGCAACATCGGAGTCGCGCTTGACCTTCTTTGCGGCGATCTTGGGGTCGATGGCCGCGTCGAGCTGAAATTCTCCGTCGACCTTAAGGTCCGGGCGGCGCGTCCTGGTGACCTCGATGGCCTTGTTGACGCGCTCGACGCTCTCGCCGGAGCCGGAGCCGTCTGTGGAGAAAGAGAGGAAGGCTACCTTGGATTCCCATCCCATCATGGCTGCGGAGCCGTCAGCGGCGCTGATGGCAATGCTTGCCAGCTCCTCGGCGCTAGGCTCGGGATTGAGCCCGCAGTCGGCGAAGCAGATGACGCTGCCCTCGGGGCCCTCGAAACCCGGGGTGTCGACTAGGGCCAAGATAGATGCCACGTCCACACCTTCGGCCAAGCCGATGATGGTAGAGGCGGCGAGCAAGACGTCACCTGTGGTGTTGACGTGCCCGCAGAACGTGCAGTCCACGTCGCCGAGCTCCTCCATCATCATGGCGTAGTACATGGGGTCCTTGATCTTGCGGCGGGCGCCCTTGGCGGATATAAGGCGCATGGTGCCCGTTGCCATGTAGCGCTCTGCTAGGGCGTCGGCTGCCGTCTCGTCTGCCGAGTCGACCAGCTCGATGCCCTCAAGGGAAACGCCAACGCGATTTGCGGTTTCGTGGATGACGTCAATCGGGCTCACGAGGACCGGCGTGCCCACGCCCTCGTCTGCTATGCGGCGCGCTGCGAGCAGGGTGTTGTCAGCTTCGCACTCGGGCATCGCCACGCGCTTAGGCGCGGTCTTGGCCTTTTCGACGAGCTGTTCGATGAGGGTTGCCATCTTAGTACCCCCAGCCTACATGGAGAGTTTCTTGTCGATGAGCTTTGCCGCGTCGAGGAAGGTGGCGCACTTGTTCAGCTCCATGAAGGGCACTTCGATTTCGTACTCGTCCTCGAGCGCAGAGGCAAATTGCACGATGTTCACGGACTTGCAGTGCAGGTCCTCGACGAACTTGGTGTCTGGGCCCAGGGTTGCGGGATCAACACCGGACATCTGGTGCGCCTTGCCTTTCAGGATGTCGATGACCTCAATCAGGAATTCGTCCATTGTTCTGTCCTTTCCTTTGCTTAGACTGTCTGGATGCTGCGAACCGTGCTTGCGAGGCTTTAAAGTTCGCGGTATGGGGCCGCTGCCGGGCTTAAGAACCTAGCAGCGGCTTCTTGCGTTTATGAGAGATTTGGCCTTGGAACTTAAGCCTTTGCGTTAGCTACTTCCTCGTCGCCATGAACCTTGGAGGCAATCTGCTTGTAGGGCAGGGCGATGAGGGGGATAAGCGCGATTACGCAGATGAGGAAGACGCCCAGCATCACGTTGGTGCCGCCGAAGATGGCGGAGATGGTGCTGACGACAGAGACACCTGCGAAGTTGAGCGCGTTGAAGATCACCTGGATGGGGGTGTACGCAGTGGGGAAGTCGTGGCGGCCGAAGATGGAGGTGGTAAGAGACATGCAGATGTTGAGGCAGCCGGACAGGCCGAACATGAACATGCCTGCTGCGATGCCGCAAGCCACCTGGCTATGGGCGCCCAGAGTCCACACCAACAGTCCGCCCAGGCCGAGCACGCAGGTGACCAAGATGGAGGTGCGCTTCGTGCCGATCTTCTGGTCGATAACGCCAATCAGGTAGTGACCAAGCAGGCCGAGGGGCCACATGGTGGAGAGCAGGGTGACACCAAACATCATGTCGTAGCCGTAGGCCATGAACGTGGGGACGAGCAGGGCGATGGTGCCAGCGCCGGCGAGCATGGGCAGGCCGGTGCCAAGGCCGATGAGCCAAGTCTGCGGGGTCTTGAGAACCTTGCCGATGGTCCAAGGGGAGTTCTTGACATACTCCTCTGCAGCGGCAACCTCGGCGTCAAGCTCGGCACGGGAGACGGAGTGATCGTTGTCGGGGTAGGCGCCAGCTTCCTCGGGGGTGTTTTTCACAACGAAGATGCAGGCGAGAGCCAAGATGATGCAGAGGATTGCCAGTGCCCAGAAGAAACCGCTCCAGCCAAGACCTGCGCCGATGAAGGCGAGGATGATGGGGTTCAGAGCCGCAGAGGCGAAGGTGGTGCCGATAGTGGCAAAGCCCATGAAGGAACCCTTGGTGCGGGGGAACCAGCTGGAACCCAGCGCGCCCACTCCCACGGTGCCGTAGGCGACCATGGTGATGAAGAACAAAATGATGCCGACGGCATACATCGTAAAGCTGCTCATCGTGGCGAGAATGGCGAAGGCGATCGCGCTGCCGACGAGGCCGATAGCGCAGACGTAACGAGCACCAATCTTCTTGAGCAGGGCGCCAAAGACCACAACGGCTACGAGAGAAATCCACCCTGCGATGGTGATGACGTAGGAGAGGTCGGTCTCAGCCCAGCCAAACTGTTCTTCAAAGATGGGGAAGAGCACGTTGGTGACGGAGTTCCAGATTGTGAAGAACATGAAGAACCAGAAGCACAGGAAGGTGATACCCCAGCCCTTAGCCCCAAAGTTGGGAATCCAGGCGTTGAACTTCTTTTCAGCCATGAGTTTGTTCCTTTCGGAAGGGGGCGCGCCGTTGTTTGCGACAAGGCGGCTCGCCCCGATTGTTAATGAAATTTAGCCGCGATAGACGTAGTCGCCAACCTTGTATTTGGGCGGGACCACGGGAATCTGCAGATAGGACTGGTTGTCGCCGCCGGTGTGGATGACGTGCATGCCGTCACCGTTGTCGGTCTCGTGGTTCATATCGGCGTCATGGAACCAGTCGGTTTTGACGAAGCGACCGGCCACCACTACGACGAGCTTCTCGCCCTTGTGCCAAATGCGGGAATGGGGGTACATCTCGACGTCCACGGGGACAATTTCGCCGGGCTGCATCGGCGTGCGCTTGGTGTGCGCGTGTACTGGCTGGAAGTCGGAGGCATACTTCTCGTCGAGTTCGCGGTGACTGCAGCGCAGGAAGCCCCAAGCGCCGCGGAACGGAGCACCCATGACGTGGATAGGCAGGTAGTTGCCGTCCGCGTCTTCCTTGATGACCCAGGGGAAGAGGTCCATGTTGTCGTGTCCACGGCACTCAACGCACAGGTGCAGCTTCATGAAACCGCTGATTTCTGTGTCCTCCTGGAACTGGATGGTAAAGCGGGTGGACTCGGTCTTGGGATCGTAGACGACCTCGGCATCCTGGGTGGGGGCGTCGTAAGAAGCGGAGCCGTCGCTGGCGTCCAAGTAGACCTTGCGGTATTCCGTGCGCTCGATGGGGAAGGTCTTCTCGGGTCGCTCGGAGGCGTAGTCGAAGTCGTAGGCGTCCATGACGTCCATGCGGATGCGTGGGGTCATCTCCCAGCCGTTGTGGATGTCCTTGAGATAGCGGTCGAAAAAGCGCTTGACGTCCTCGAGATTTTGCGGCTTGTAAGAATCGGGCCACTCGAAGTCCCTATGGGCGCGCATCCACTTCTTGGGGGAACGGATGCGGCGGAAGCCCTCGAAGGCTCCGCGCAGATGATGGTGGACCCAACCGGCGGTGACGTAGACCGGGATGCGGATCTTGTTCCAGTTGACGATCTTGTCCTCGTAGTAGGCGTTCATCAGGGGGTAGTCCTTGACCATCTGGACGGTGTTCTCGATGTAGCCTTTGACGGCGAGTGCCTCGATGATGTGGGTCTCGTAGTCAGGGTTGGGGATGCCACCGCAGAAGTAGGACTCGCGATAGAGGTCGCCTTGTCCTTCCCAAGCTGCCAGGCACGCGAGGTGCTTGGGCTGCTGAGCGGCGATGCGCCAGTGGGTCATGCAGACGCCAGAGTTGCCGAGCATGGTGCACTTGCCGTTGCACCATTCCTGCTCGCCAACCCAGTCGACGACGTCAGCGCCGTCTTGGGAGTCCTGGGAGCCCCACAGGTAGACGTCGCCTTCGGAGTTGCCGATGCCGCGGGGATCGACGTTGACCACAGCGTAGCCGTTGGGGACCCAGTAGCCCGGGTCGGGGGACTCAAACTTGGCGTATTCGGAAACGGTCTTGGGGGGCACGCCCATGAGCTGCCAGGAGTCCATGCCCTCGCTGGGGTTCTTGCCGAAGGGCCCGAAGCAGCAGATGGCGGGCACCTTGTCGGTCGTGTTGGCGGGGCGGTAGACGTCGCAGTAGACATGCACGCCATCTCTCAGAGTCACGCACTGGTCGCGCTCGCAGATCATGTTGGGGATGTTGGTCATGTAGGTGCGGGGCCTGTACTCGGCGCAAAAGCCCATGGTTCCTACCATCTCGGCGTCGCTAGCAGTGTCGGAGTTGCGAGCCTCCATGATGAGACGTTCGAGCTCTTCCTTGTTCTTGCCCGGATTGCCTTTGGCAAAGGGAACGTCGAACTCCTCGCCATTAAAGGTGAGTTTCTTGACGATGCCTGGTTCCTTAGCCATTTTTTCTCCTCTCCTTGTCTGGAATGGATTCGGCTGGTATGTCCAGCCCTTTCTGCCTAAAAAACTAAATCCCCTCGCTGAAGTGCACACTGTGCTGGAACACAGTATTCATCTTTGAAAAAAATAAAAATTATTGGTCGCTTTTGTAAAATGTCTATGGATGATGCTTCGGAGGTGCTTAAATGTTGCTGCAAGGAGATGATTGGAGATGAAATGGACTTCGAAGAGCTTCTAAGTTTGTTAGACTCCAGCACAATCACCGAAGAAAATATCTTTGACGCGAGCTACCGTTTTTCTGGTGTTTCGCGCATCAGTTCTACCTCCAGAAGCGCTTTGTCGGAAGAAGATGTGCTCTGCTTTGTCAGGGCTTCGAGGCTTAACCTCGTCCCGGAGTCGCATCTTGGTAGCAAGGGTCTGATGATCTTGTTGGACGAGCCTATCAAACCCCTTGCGAAGAAGACCAACAGGGCATGCTTTTCTGACCCCGATGCATGGCTTAATGCGATCGATGTCGTCTCCGATGAGTTTAGGACGCTGCGTCGCAAGCGCGATCAGCTCCTCGAGGTAGCCGCAAAGGCCGGCTCGGGTTTCAATCCCACAGCACTTCTTAATAAGCTCACAGAGATTATCGAGGCGCCTTGCTCTGTTCTTGACAACTCGCTTTCCATGTTGGCACACACCGAGTCCTTAGCTAGCGCGGCGGGCTTTGATCCGATCGTGTACAACCAGCTGCCCGACGATGCCATCGCTTTGCTTAAGGAGATTGGCCTAGTCAATCCACGGGCCAGCAAGGACTTAACGGTGTTTAGTTTTAGGAGCCCGCGCAACAAGGAGGTCGAGGTCTTCAACCACTTTTCAGTCGTGCACTCCGGCAACGCGCGCATCGGCTCGATAAGCTTCTTTTCTATTGGCAAACCGCTGCGTAGAAGCCGCGCCGATATGATCCCGCTTGCCGCCAAGATCGTGTCGGTTGAGATGCAGGCTGGCGACACCTACATGCTTAGCAAGGGCTCCTACTACAGCTATATGTTCAAGCAAATTGAAGAAGGGGTTCTCAAAGACGACAACACGACGATTGCACGCAAACTGTCTATGTTCGGTTACCAGCTCAAGCCGTACCTCCATGTGGTGGTTATCGACCTTACGCGCGAGCATCTGGCTATCGGACAGGGCGCCGTTCTGGCAGAAAGGCTACATCCCGCTATTAAAAACAGCGTTTACGTGGTCCGCGACTTCGAGATAGTTTTCCTCGCCAGCCTCGATACGCCCAGGAGCGCGGATGTTTGCGACGTCGAGCAGCTTGAGAGCGCGATTTCAGGCAGCGAGCTGGGCATCGGGGTTAGCGGCGTTTTCTCGCTCACACGGCGCCTTGCGCAGGCCGAGGACGAGGCGCGTCGCGCGATAGCCTTGGGTAGGAAGCTTGTTAAGGGTGGCTCGGTGTGGGCTTTTGATGATTTGCGGATAGACGACCTGCTGGCCAATGTCAGTGACAGCCAGCTGCTCTACTCGTACCGTCATCCGTCGGTCATGGAGCTGATCAGGCTCGACGCCAAGAACGACACCTCGCTTGCTCTCACGCTCTACGAGTACCTGAGAAACCCTATCGATCCGACAACCGTGGCACGTACGCTCTCCATTCATAAGAACACGCTGTACTATCGGCTGGACAAGATTAGAGATGTCTTTGGATGCGACATCAGGGACGGTCAAATTGTTGCCGAGGTCATGCTCACCTTCCATGTGCTTAAGGCTCAGGGGCGCTTCGAGGAACTGGTTTTGCACACGAAGCCCATCCGCACGATGGAGGAGAGTCTAATCATGGAGCATCTGGCTAACGAGGATATGGTGGTCTGAGTATGGATATGAGAATCGGCACGGATATCATCCGTCACGAGCGTATCGCCGCCGAGCTCGATAATATCGGCGAGTCCGCGTTCGCCCGCTACACCTTCAGCGCGTCAGAACTCGCGGAGGCACAGCAGGCCGCAGAGCCCGTTGTGTATCTGGCAGGACGCTTTTGCGCCAAGGAGGCGGTGATTAAGACGCTGCAAGGAGAGCTTAAGAGCGTGCGCTTCAATGAGATCGAGACTTTGCGCGGGGATGGTGGCATGCCTGTAACATGCCTGACGGGTGACGCCGCAAAGGTCATGGAGGCACGCGGGCGGAGCTGGGATTTTTCTACCAGCATCTCACATGAGGAGGGCGTAAGCATTGCCTGTGTCCTTGCTTCCTTCGACGATCTGGTGGTTTAGTAATCCTTAAGTGTGCCTGGGTAGAGTTTGAGAAGCTGCTTGGCGACGGGGTGGACCATCATTTCGTCGGAGCCCTGGGCGATCTGCATGCCGCGGCAGTCGCGCCAGATGCGGCCCACGCGCGCCTCTGCGGTGTAACCAGCTCCTCCAAAGATCTGGAGTGCCTCGCTCGCCACATCTGTGGCGGCCTTGGGCACGATTAGCTTCATGAGTGCGCAGTTGAGGCGCTGCTCGCTCGCGCTGTCATCGCGTGATACAGACTCCGCAGCATCGAGAACCAACCCCTCCATCGAGCGGATGCTGGCTGCCATGTTGGCGAGCTTTGTCTCGACCTGCGGGATGTTGCCCAGGTAGCGCCCGCCGGAGCGGTAGGTGGCGCAGCGCAACAGCGCGTCGTCCATAGCGGCTTGCGCCAATCCTAAGCTTGTGGCGCAGATGAGGATGTGGCCCAGTTCGTACTGGCGGTCGAGCATGCTCGTGAGGCGCCCCTCCGTCTGGATTTGCCAGTCGGGGTTGAGCCTCACGTGATCGAACTCGATGCGCGCCGGTGCCAGCATCTCCTGGCCCACAGACTCGATGGGGTAGGTGTAAACGCCCTCCTGGTTGATGGGAACGAGCCATAGGGCGTTGCCTCCATCCTCCGCACCGCACGCCGTGTCGTGCGCGAGGACCAAGGTATTGGCAACAAACTGCCCGTTGGCCACGTAGGTTTTCACGCCGTTGAGGTATAGCGCATCGCCATCAGCGGTTACCTCGGTCGAGATGCTGGAGGAGTCCGTCTGCAGGCCACCCTCGGAAAACGCCTGTGAGAAGGCCACACGTCCGTCGTGCTGGCCAAGGTCCTCAACGATTTCTTGTTGCGAGAGCGAGCGCATGGTGGAGAGCAATGCCATGGAGTTCATGTCAGTGAGGTAGGGGAGTGCCGCTGCTGCTCTGCGCGTGAGGCGTGCCATCAGCAGCGCACGGGCTGCAAAAGGGCCCTCGTAGCCGCCGAACTGTGTGGGCAGACAGTAGGTGCCGAGCTCACTTGCGTAGAAGGCGTCGTATTCCGCGCTGGGTATGCCCCGCGACTCACACCAGTTACGAATCTTCTCCTCTGTGATGCGCTCGTCGCAAAACGCGTCGACGATGCTGTAGATGGAATCTTTGAGCTGATGGTCCATGAGCTGTCCTATGACTTGAGGTATGCGGATCTTTTTGACTCGAGCGTGGCGATAGCCTGCTCGCGGAGAGCGTTCTTGTCGATTTTACTATTGCTTAGGTAGGGCAACGCTTCCATCTTGAGCACGTAGTCGGGCACCTTGCATTTCTCGATGCGGCCCTTGGCCCATCCACGCAGGTTAAAGACGCTGCTTTCGTTACCGCGGGCCATAATCACGCACAGGCATGTCGTTCATTGCCCTAGTCCCTTGAGGCTGCGCTCGCGCGCGATGAGGGCAGCACCCAGTGCACCGTTGAGCTGCGAGAGGGGAGATGCTTGGATCGAGCAGTTTAGGGCCTCTTCCAGATGGCGGCGCAGGCTGTTGTTGAGGGCTACACCGCCTGTCATGGCTACGGGTTGGCGCAGTCCTGCGCGGCGCACGAGGCCGCAGGTGCGCTCTACCACGGAGACGTGCACGCCGGCAGCGATGTTTGGGATGGGAGTGCCCGCTGCCAGCTTTGAGATGACTTCGGACTCGGCAAAGACGGTGCAGGTGGAGGAGATATGGGCGACTGCTGATGACTGCTCGTCAAGGGCGGACAGCTCGCTTACCTCGCAGCCGAAGATGGAGGCCATCACATCGAGAAAGCGCCCCGTGCCGGCTGCGCACTTGTCGTTCATGACGAAGTTCTCCAACGCACCGCCGGGCCCGATGGTGAGCACCTTGGCGTCTTGACCGCCGATGTCGATGACGGTCGCCACCTCTCCAAACAGCGCGAACGAGCCCTTGGCGTGGCAGGTGAGCTCGGATACCTGGTAAGTGCACCAGTCCTGCAGCTTGCGGCCGTAGCCGGTGGCGCAGCTAGCGAACAGGCCCTCTCTTGTTGTGCCCAGCTGGGTGAGGACTTCGTCGACAACCTTGCCGGGTCCGAGCGTGCCCGCGCCGGATGGGTGGATGGCGTTTGCGACCATGGTGCCCTCGTCGTTAACAGCTACGCACTTCGAGGCCGTGGAGCCTGCGTCCAGACCCAAGAACAGCTTGCTCATCTCGTCCACCGTCCGTTTCTTGTCTGCGCCCTGGTGATGTGGTGCTCGCAGAGCTGTTTGGTGCTATCAGGGGCCCGGGGCTCACGTGAAGTGTACGGCCCCGGGCGTTGTTGGCGATTCTAGCCGATGAGGTCGGCGAAGGTCTCGAGCTGCGTGCGTGCCTGCTCGTAGGTCTCGGTGGACTGATCCACCTCAATCTGGACGATGGGTACGCCAGCCTCCTTGCAGGCCTTTATAACTATGGGGGCGTCGAACTCCTCGGGATCGCAGAACTTGGCGAGGAAGAGGATGACGCCTGCGGCGCCGTTATCTTCGGCTAGCTGCACCACGTGGGAGACGTGGCCCTTGGAGGCGTCGTAGAGGATGGAGTCGTTGCCGGTGCGGCAGTAGGCATCTGCCAGGGCCGCGGTGGGGTCGCCCTCCTCGCTCACCTGAATCTGCAGGGCGCGGCTCTCGCGAGCGACGTCGTCAGCCACAACGGCAAAGCCCTGTTCGTCGAGCATGGCCTTGAGGGCGGGGATGTCGTAGTGGATACCGCTGAGGACCACGGGCTTGCGGCCTGCGAGGTCTGCCGCCTCGGCTTCAAGCAGCCCGTTGAGCTTGCGCAGCTTTTCCAGGTGATCAGCCTTGTCCATGTAGTAGCCGGCGCTGACCACATCGCTGCGCTGGGCGACGCTTACCAGCGAGGGACGCTGGCCGGCGAGCGCCAAAAAGCGTCTCATCTCGGCACGCCAGCTGTTGTAGAGCTTGATCGCGGCAGAGAGCTCGTCGTTGCCGATGATGGTGGAGCATGCCTCGCCCACCTGGCGCTTGACGTCGGTGTAGGACTCGAGCGCGTAGGCGCGGCCGGCATCTGTCGCGCGGTTTTGGGGCTGGGAGACGAAAATCATCGGCACCTGCGTGACGCCCACGCGGAAGTTTTGTGAGAAACCGCGCAGCGTGTCACACAGCCCGGAGACCATGAGGGCGGAGAGCTTATCGAGCTCGTGGTTGAGACCCATCTCGAGCGTCATCTGGCAGATGGAGCAGTAGAAGGGCGCAAAGTACTTGCGCGCCTCGCTTGCGGTGCCGATGCGGCCCCAGACGCCAAAGGGCACGGCGCCGGCTGCATAGACCAACTCCTCCGGGATGTAGTAGGGGCCCACGCCCACGACGGTTTTGCCCGCTGCGATATGGGCGTCGAGGACGGAGGTGGGGTTGGATGCGGCTGTAGTGAAGCCCTCCAGAAGCTCGTTGATACTCGCCATGGCTACTCACCCTTCCTAGCGTTGGCGTCCATGATCTCTACAAGGCCTTGGACGCGGGTTGCGTACTGCTCCTCGCTAAAGTTGCGGGGATCGGATTGGTCGCCGTCGAAGGTGACGACGGGAATGTCGAGGTCGCGGCTGATGCGGCGCGCCATCTCGGGGGTGAAGGAGGACCACATCTTGCAGGAGCGGTTGATGTGGACCAAGCCGCCGTCGACCTTGCCTTCCAGGCATAGCTGCTCGCGCAGATCGGTGGAGCGCTCGAGGTTTATGGCGTTGGGCACCGAGCAGTACTTCTCAATCATCTCGTCGAAGGTGTTGTAGGAAAACGCGAAGGAGGGGCCGTACACGCAGGAGGTGACGTTGACGCCGGAGTGCGCCAGCGGGGAATAGGTCGCGCGCAGGTACGGCCAGGTGGCGATGCCCTCGAACATCACGCGGTGGCGTTCCTCGCCTTTGAAGGTGGACTTGTGCTCTTTGATGAACTGTTCGCACTCCTCGTTGAAGGCAATCAGCGCGTCAAGGCTTTCCTGCTGGCCGCGGGCCATAGTGGCCACCGCCATGTGGTTGAAGAGGTCAAAGCCCTTGAACGGCGCAGGCTTGTAGTTGAGGTACTTGGTCGCCTTGAGCCACTCCTGTCCAATTTGCGATGAGATGCGGCAAACTTCCTCGAAGCGCTTCTCGTCCCAAGTTTTGCCGGAGACCTTTTCAAGCTGCGCGATGGCGTCGCGGAACTGCGCGCCGACGTACTTGATGCGCTTGGCGTCGACGTCGTAGTCGTTAGAGAAGGGTACGTCGATGCAGATGACGGGGATATCAAGCATCTGACCCAGGTTCTCGTACCATTTGAGCATGCAGTCGCAGATGTTGTTGCAGCACAAGACAAAGTCGGGCAGCGGCATTTCGCGCTCTGCATTGGGGCATGCGCCCTTGCTGGCGTATGCCATGGAGATACGGGCGTAGGCGCACAGGTCGTTGGAGTAGCCAAGTTCGCCTTCTGCGTGCTCGAGAAGCGGCATGGCACCGCCCTTAGCGCTGATAGCGGCTGCTTGGCTTTCTGGGTAGACGCAGTGCAGGCCCAGTGTGGTGGGAATCTCTTGGGGGAAGTTCGAGGCGATCCAGCCCACCATCTCGCCGCGCTTTTTGGCGGCGATGGCGCTTTCGTATACGTTTTCCGCGATTTTGGCTAGGACGCGGCCCGCCTCGCTTTTGACGGGTTCCATCTTGATGGTCATAGTTTGCTCCTTGTTAGCTTGCGTGGCTGGGTGCTTACTCTGCCCAGACGCCGGCGACGCCCGAGGCCACCATCTCTTCAATCTGTTCTGCGCTGTAGCCCAGGCCCTGCAGGACCTCGACGGTGTGCTCGCCCAGTAGTGGGGCTTTCTCGTAAGGCGGCAGCGGGGTCTCCTCCATGTCGATGGGGATGCGCACCATGGCTTTTTTGCCGCGGGGGTAGTCCATCTCGTAGAAGGTGTCGGTTGCCCAGGCTTGCTCGTCTTTCACGATCTCCTCGTAGGTCTGGCAGGGGGAGAAGGGGATGTCGAGCTCGGTGAGGATGGGAATCCACTCTTCCAGTGTCTTTTTGGAAAAGCCCTCTTGGATGATGTCGTAGGCCTCTCCCACGCGGCCGGCCTTGTTCATGGCGACTTGGTCGCTCAGCACAGGGTCGTTAAGAACATCCTCGCGGCCGATCGCCTTCATGATGAGCGGGTAGTAGATGCTGAAGTTGGGACCCATGACCTGCAGCCAACGGTCGTCGGCGGTCCTGACGGCGGGCTGGTAGGGGAGCTGGTTGTCTCTGCGGTCGAACGGATAGGAGACGCCGCCAAACTCATTGCCGTACTGGCAGCCGTGAATCTGGAAGGCTTGAACCCAGATGCCGGTGTGCATGAGGTTGGTGGAGACCTTCTCGCCCTGGCCGGTGGCCTTTGCGCGGTAGAGCGCAGCCAACACGCCGATGGCGAGCGCCATGGCGCCCTGATGGTCGCCCAAGCCGGGAATCAGGTTGGTGGGGGTACCGCCCTTGGGCATCAGCGACCCAGTCCAGCCGCTGCGCGCGAAGAAGGCGGTGTAGTCGAAGCCAGGGAGGTCCTTGTCGGGGCCCTTGTCACCAAAGCCTGTGAGGCTGCCGTAGACCAAGTGGGGGAAGCGCTCCTTGAGGTGGTCGTAGTCGAGGCTCTTACGCTCGAGTGCACCTGGGCGCCAGTTGGTGAGGAAGATGTCGGCGTCCTCGAGCAGCTTGAAGAGAACCTCGATGCCCTGCTCGGTGCGCAGGTCGAGCACGATGCCCCTCTTGTTGGCGTTTTCGAAGTCGAAGTTCATGTCCTCGTGTGGGTCGGAGGGTCGACCTTCGTTGGGAGCGGTGTAGCGCAGGTTGTCACCTTTGGCGGATTCAATCTTGATGACCTGCGCGCCCATATCGGCCAAAAAGCGGCCGGTGGCGGGCACTGCCAGGAAGGTGGCGAGCTCGATGACCTTCACGCCCTCCAAGGGCCTTGCAACAGTTCCCATGTTTCCTCCATCTATCGTGAAAAGACGGCGTCTTTTCATTGCGGGTTTCCTCATCCTATTTTGGAGAGGAGAAAGCTAGTCTTTAATAGACAATATCTAAAGTTGTCTAGCTATAATGAGGTGCGCAGTTGTTCTAATACGATTGCAGGGGTCAGCACCCGCATTTGGCGTGGCCTGTTGACAGACGAGCGAGAGCGGAGCACTCCATGGCCAAGGGCAACATGCGCCAGGCGTTCATCGAAGCTGTGATCGAGGCAGCGGAGGTCTCCTCCATGCGCGAGGTGCACGTGGCCAAGCTCATCAAGCAGCTCGGCGTCAATCGCAACACCTTCTACTACCACTTTGCCAGCAAGTACGATGTCGCCTTGCAGATCTTTAGGGAGGATATTGCCGCAGAACTCGAGGCGGAGGTGCCCGTAGAGGAGTTACTGCGCACGCCTCTCAAGGGTGACGGCAGCGGTCCCTTGCTGCCTTATTTCGTTCATCGCGAGCTTGGTGCGCGCAACCTGGACGCCGGCGACTTCAACCGCTGTCTGGCGCGCTGCGTCACCAAGCGTCCACGCTTCTACTCCAAGCTTTTTTGCAACAGGGACCAAGAGTTTCGCGTGTGCTTCGAGGAGCTCTATCGTCCTGCTCTGCAGGATGATCTGTTCTTCATGCTGGGCGGGCGCTACCTACCCCAAGAGACCCAGGATTATATCCTCGACGTGCTGTTGGGCAGAGTGTTTCACCTGGCCTCCTACCACCTGCTCAATCCTAAAGACTCAGCTGTCCTGCTCGACGACCGCGTGAATCCGTTTTGGAACGGCCCTTACGAGAGTCTGCAACTGGCTCTGCAGAGGCACACCGTCAATCGCATTCGTCGCTAAGGAGGCACAACCCGGTGGTTCTCCAAGTGCGCAGCAGGCCCTCGGCGTGGTGACCGGGAGCCTGCTGCATTAAGAGAGAAAAAGGAAGAGGGAGGGTTAGTGTATTGAGGGACTGGGATTTCTAGCCAAAGCGGTACTCGACGCCCATGGTGGCCTCGGGCAGCTTCCATTGCCTGATGATGGTGTCGCCGCAGAGGATGCGGCAGGTGCCGCACTCCAAGCAGCCGGCGTAGTCGAAGGACTTGACGCCGTCTGCATCGCGCTTGTATAGGGCCGCAGGGCAGACCTGTATGAGTTTGTCGAACTCGGCATCGTCGACTTCTTCGACCAACACGATGTGGGCGTTGTCCTCGTCGACCTCGTATTTGTTTGCCGACAGGTATTCGTCTACGTTGACGGTGATGTTGTTCTCGATCACAGCGCTTTCAGAGCTCCCTTCACGTCCTTGAGGGCCTTCATGACGCCCACTTTTTTGATGATGGGCTTGAACTTTGTCTTGAGTGGCTCGACAGGCTCGCCGTCCACGAGGAACAGCGCGTTCATGGCGTCGGCGGCCACCTGCGGGTAGAGGTTGAACATGCGGTCGAAGCCCTCGAGGAACGCGGGCTCGTCCTTGTAGCGGCGTAGGTCTTTCATGACGAAGCTCGCCTCGAGCGCGTCGATGTAGCCTTGCAGGCCCGCTTTGGAGGTGTCGCCTGCATCCAGCGCTTTGACGGCCTGCTGGCCGGCCATCTGGCCCGCCGCTACGGCGTAGTCCATGCCGCGAACCATGTAGCCTAGGTTGATGCACATCATGGCGTTGTCGCCTGCGAGCATGACGCCGTCTGCAGTCAGCGGCGGCATGATGTTGATGCCGCCCTCCGGCACCATGTGGCCGGAGTGCTCGACCACCTTGGCGCCGCGAATCAAAGGCGCCACGGAGGGGTGGTTCTTGAGGTCTTCGAGCATCTGGTAGACGGGCTTGCCTTTGCCGGTGGCGCAGGCCTCGATGCCTGCTACCACGCCCAGCGAGATGCTCTCCTTGTTGGCATACATGAATCCGCCGCCAAAGACCCCGTGGGTGGCGTCGCCGGCAAAGAGCCAGGCCGCGCCCTCACCGTCTGCGCACAGCAGGCGGTCGCTCACAGTCTTCTCGTCGAGCATGAAGACCTCTTTCACGCCAACGGCGATCTGGGATGCGAGCGGCTTGTCGTAGCCCACGGCCTCCTTGGATAGCATCGAATTCACGCCGTCGCACAGGATGACGACATCGGCCGTGATCTCGTCCTCGCCGGCGCGAATGCCGCAGACCTTGCCGCTTTCGTCTTTGAGCAGGGATTCGACGGGGATGCCGTAGATGGCCTCGGCGCCAGCCTCCTCGGCCTTACCCGCGAGCCACTGATCGAAGGGCCCGCGCAGCACGGAGTAGGAAGCGTAGCGCTCCTCGCGCATTTGATTGGATGAGAAGTCGATGGTGAGGTTGTCATCGCCGGTCATCAGCGAGATGCGCTCGCGGGTAATTTTGCGCTCGAGCGGGGCCTCGGTTTCAAAGTCGGGAAAGACCTTGCGTAGCGAGTGGGCGTAGATGCGGCCGCCCGTCATGTTTTTGGCGCCGGCGTAGTTGCCCCTCTCTACAAGAAGCACCTCCTTGCCGGCCTTTGCCAGCTCGTAGGCGGCCACGGAGCCCGCGCAGCCCGCGCCTACTACGATTGCATCGAAGTCTGCCATGTCTGTTCCTTTCGCGTGCGGCTAGGTTGGCCGCCGGGTCGGGTGTTATGCCTTGGATTTTGCAATTCATACAATACCGAGTGATGCTCCCAGTGTGGCTAGACAACTTTTGCTTTTGTCTAAATGGGCAGCCGCTTTGCTCGAGGACCAGGGACATCTTAGGCGCTCATAGGCGGGGATTGGTCCCCATCCCCAACGCCCCTCCACCGCACCCTTGGCAGGTTAAACTCCCCGTTTA
>CAYQLX010000029.1:0-5113 GCA_964418305.1 uncultured Coriobacteriaceae bacterium
CATGCGCTCTGCCTCCAGTCTTTTGCGTCTTTATGCCGATAGTAAAGCGTATCGGTTCTTGTTGCGCTATTCGTAATCTTCTACGCTTGCACATATTTGCTTATACAAATCTTGCAAATCACTATCATCGCTTAACTCGTCCAGTTGCTTCTCATAGTCTGCTATAAGCTCGCTCAACTGCTCTCCCTCCGCATCGATGCTATCTGCTGCGTCAGATGATTGTGCGGCGTTGTTTGAAGCATCGTTTGAAACACCATTCGCATCTTTTTGCTTCGCGATTGACTCGAGTTTGTCGAGCTCGTTTTGGCACAGGGTGCGGTAGTCGATGGCTCCTTGAGCTGTTTCTTGATTAGTCGCGGCATCATCGTCATGCAACTGCGTAAAAATCCCGCCTGCGCATACAACGGCTATTACCAAGACTGCGGCTACAGCAGCAACGGGAATCCTACGAAAGTGTTTGGATTTGCTTTTGATGTTGGTCACGGACGTTCTATCTCTGCCAGCCTTGATTTGCGCAAGAGCTTTATCAGCAGCTTTGCTGCAGGAGCTTGGAACGGGATGCTCAGCTCCCATAATCCTTTCGATGTCTTTCTCGTTCATTTCTAGCTCCTCTTGCTACCTGTGTAATCGTCTCTTAGTTGCTGTCGCGCCCGGGCAAGCCTTGTGGTGACAGCGCTTTGCGTTATGCCTGCTATTGAGGCAATCTCTTTCGTTGTGAGCCCCTGCTCATAAAACAGGACAAAAACAAGGCGATATTTCTCGTCAAGATTGCCAACGAGCTGTTTCCACTCGATCAATCCGTAATCGTCTTGCATGCATTGCTCACGCGCATTCTCGTCAAAGGCAACAGTTTTGCGTGAGTGCAACATCTTGCGGCTTTTGTTTGCAAGAATTTTGAGAGCCCAAGACTTCACCTTGTTTGAGTCTCTAAGCTGGCCCAAGTGCTGCCAGCAGGCAATAACAGTCTCTTGAACAGCGTCTGCAGCATCGTGGTCGTTTTTGAGAATCGACCAAGCGACTTTGTAAAAGGATGGCAAAAGCACCTCAATGAGCGCCTCGAAGGACGTCAAATCCCCCTTGTCTGCTTTCGCCGCGAGTACGGCTATGTCCGGTTTCTTTCTCAATACACGTCCTTGTTGCTGATCATGGCAAACTGACACTTCACCGCCCGTCATGCTAGCAAATCAATCTTGAATTGGTGCTTCTGCAAACTCGAGGCTACCTCCTTACCTAGTTACCCTCTTGAGCACTCCTAGTTGCTTCTTCTATTTGCTCAAGCGTGAACGCCTTATTCTCATCTCTGACTGCGGTATTGGCTCGCTCATAACTGTTGTTCTTCGAGTCGTACAAGAACTCGCCTCTTCCACCGTTTACCCTTGCGTACCCTCCCATTTCTTTGACAGCGTTGCAGCTCAGATAGAAAACGGCATCATCGCCTACCTTTGCAAGCTCTTCGCCCAGCTCACATTCCTCGATTATTGTGTTAGCCAGTTCTTTAGCGGTGTATTCGAATTTGGCGCCGCCTTCTGTCTCATCCCATGCAACTTGCTCTGAGAGCGGAATATAACCTTGCCTAAGAAATACCGAGATTGTGTCCCCTTCTTGAAGCGAGCCTGAGATTACCTTCTCGACTGTTACATTCGCTTTAGTGTGGGCTCTGCCTTCAAAGGCAAAGTACTCTATAGAAACGATGCGTCCTTGGATTATTTCCTCTGCAGCGTTGCTTAGCTCCTCGAGGGAATCGCCGATTATCGATTCCGAAATCCCATAAGAGCTGAGGTGCTTACTGTAATCACTAGGGTTGAATGTGTTCTCAACAGGGACGGTGAGGTCACGACCAGTAGCGGCTTTGCTGCTGTCACTAGCGGTTTTGAGCTCGGAGCTGTTGGTTTGAATGTCAGTTGGATTGTTTGTAAAAGCAGAACAACCGGGCAATGTTACGCAGCCGAATACGGCACCCAATACTAGGCAACAGCAAACACATTTCTTGAACTTCATGATTGCTCGTCTCCTTATCGTCTGAAGCGGAAGTCTCATAGAACAGGAGTCGTTTGAAGCTTACTTCGTCTCATAAAATCTCAAAAAATTTTGCGCACAGGAGGTGCGGATGAAAAGTTGGATCAACGCTGGTCCGGATTGTGGAGTGGTCAAGCTAAATTGGACACCAAGTTAAGGGTGAAAGGTGTTCAGGATGGCATAAACCAGAAAGAGGTACGACAGGCGGTTCAAGAGGGCTGCCGCATCCCATACTTCTGCGACTTGCCGTCATTGCCCGCAGCAATCTCGTTAGCCGCATGAAGCAGACTCTTCAATTGAACAACCGGCGGAACCTCTCCCTCGCATGATTCGTAGGCGTCGTTTCCCGGCAAAGCGAACCTCAGAGCCCCTTGACGCGCCTGATCATGCACCCCGAGCAGGTAATCAACCTCGTCAAGGCGCCTGGTACCGCTATGCACACCGGCAGCGTACGACGCCTGACGATCGATAAGGTGCCTCCCCCATCTGTCCGGGGTCGAATCGCGCAAAGCGCCGGGCATACCGTCGCAGTGATACGTCGCGCTGTTCAGCGGAAGAGCAGGGTCAATTGCATAAGCGCCAGGGGATGCCAAATAGGCGTCGTCGTAGCTAAACGCGCAAGTGACCTGCCCTCGTCGCAGGTTAAATCTACAGGTAGCAACCTTGACTTTCCCAGTTGTGGGGCTATTCGTAAAAACGTCTACAGCGGGAACCATCAGCTTCTCCTAACACGTTGGGGAAGGGCTTGGTCGGCGCGAATCCGGCCGTAATCCGTCTCATAAGGATCGGTGGCCTGCACCACGGCATCTAGCGAGGTGAGCGCACGGCAGACGTTCAAAAACGTTTCAAGGCTTACCGAAGGGTCTCCGTTTTCTAGGCGAGAGATGGTGGACCGCGACACGTTTGCTTTTTGCGCAAGCTGGTCTGACGTGATGCTGTATAGCTTTCGCCATGATGCGATGTTCTCTCCAATGCGCTTGGAGGCGATGGCGGTCTTGGTTGATCTGGGGCGTTTCATGACTAAACCTTGCTGTTAATGTTTAGTGTCGTTTATTTGCGACATTGTATCAGATTACGTCGCACATTTCAGACGCTAATGCTAGGAACGACAGCACCCTTTACCCAGTATCTTAAAGAATACCTCCCAAAGCCTAGGCGGAAATACAAGCGAAATCTTGAAAACACAGCATAGAGACTTGGCTCGAATAAGCGGCACCGTCCTTAAATCATCATTTACTTTCTTGCTAATTTTGACAATAATATTAGCAAGAAAGGAGTGATAGTGTGACAAACTGCGAACAACTTGATCTGCTATTCGAACGAAACAACGGCATCCTCAAAACCGCGCAAGTTTTAAAAACCGGCATTGCTAAGTCTGAGTTCTATGCCTACGTCAAATTGCGTGGCGTGGAGCGGGCTGCGCACGGCGTGTATGTTTCGCCCGACGCATGGACAGATGCCATGTATCTGCTGCACCTTCGCTGCGAACAAGCTGTGTTCTCCCACGAAAGCGCATTGTTTATCCATGATCTGACCGACCGGGAGCCGAGCCCGTATTCCGTCACGGTCAAGACCGGTTACAACCCTACCAGCCTGAAAGCAGACGGCGTCAAGGTCTACACCATCAAAAGAGAATTACATGATGTGGGAATCGTCACAATGAACACTCCATTTGGCAACCCAGTTCCCATCTATGACATGGAGCGCACCATCTGTGACCTGATCCGCAGTCGCAGTGGTATAGAGATACAGACCTTGCAGGATGCACTCAAGCAATACGCAAAACGAAAGGATAAGGACTTACGCAAGTTAATGCGCTATGCGCAGATGTTCCGTGTTGATAAGCTACTTCGGCAGTATCTAGTGGTGCTTTTATGATAAAAACCGCACGACAGCTTAAAGACCTGATCCGTAACCTCTCTAAGAACAAATCCGCAGATGCGCAGATTCTGATGCGCAACTACATGATGGAGCGCTTTCTGGAGCGCATCTCCCTTTCGGAATATCGGGACAAGTTCATTCTCAAAGGTGGGATGTTGGTGGCTGCAATGGTCGGACTTGATGCCCGCTCCACGATGGATATTGACGCAACCGTAAAGGGCGCAACGGTAGGAATCGAAGAAGCGGAGAGTATGATTGCCTCCATCATTTCCTCGCCGGTGGACGACGGCGTTGAATTTAAAGTGAAGCGTGTTTCCGAGATCATGGACGAGGCTGAGTATCCTGGCATCCGCATCAGCATGGAAGCGAAGTTTGACGGTGTGATAACGCCGCTCAAGATAGACATTTCCACTGGCGACGCCATCACGCCGCATGAAGTGCGTTACAGCTTCAAGCTGATGCTGGAGGATCGCTCCATCGAGATTTGGACGTACAACCTGGAAACCGTTCTGGCCGAGAAGCTTGAAACCGTCGTGTCCCGCGCTACCACCAATACCCGCATGAGGGATTTCTATGACCTGCACATCCTATGCCAGCTCCACGGCAAAAGCATTGTCCCCACCGATCTTCGTGTGGCGCTCATCGCCACAGCTAGAAAACGCGGTACGAAGAAGTACCTTGCCAGTGCACCTGCAATCTTTGATGAAGTCGAGGCCAATCCGAGCATGGAAAAGCTATGGCAGGCTTATCAGAATAAGTTCTCCTACGCCACTGATCTTTCATGGCATACGGTCATGGATTCCATCCGTAACCTGTATAAGCTGACCCAATGAAAATTCGGGGGTGATATTGAACAATTTGAAATGCAGCCAAAGCGAGCGCCGATTTACAGCCCAAAGCCCGTCGGACAAAACAAAAGGCGGCTGTAGCCCAAAAGCAACAGCCGCCTCTTTATGCCCGCACAACGCGCGATGCTGATTTAGTACGAACGAGAGTAGTAGATAAACGGCGAGCTGTAGGTCTTGCCACCCGCCTTGGCATGCGCGACAACATAGTAGTAATAGGCTTTATTCGCCTTCATCTTCTTGCCGGCGACCTTCTTGATAGTGCAGCTAGTCTTGGAGGTGGTGGTCACCTTCTTATAGCCCTTCTCGGCCTTGGTAGAGGCGTAAACGGTGTAGTTCTTGGCACCCTTGATCTTGTTCCACGTTGCCTT
>CAYQLX010000029.1:5213-17873 GCA_964418305.1 uncultured Coriobacteriaceae bacterium
CAAAAGCGTGACAGTGCCATCTCCAGAAAACCCGCTGCTGTTGTTGACATAGTGATAGTTGAACTTGAAGCAGTAGCTGCTAGACCCCGAAGGAAGACCCGTGAAGACAGCACGCTCGGACGTGAGCTCCTGGATGTTATCCGCGGGCATGATGATGCTCGTTTTATCTTGGGAGGTGTCGAAGATCTCAACATTCCCCATCGTAACAGTGCAGTTATCGGGCATGGAGGAGAACTCGCAAGTGATGGTGCTGACGGTTGCGTCGGTCTGAACCGCAGACGCCGCAAAAGCGGTACCGGCTCCCAAACAGGCAAAAACGCCGCAAGCAAGGGCCGCGGCAACAAAACGCCCAGCCCAGCGCGTGCAAAGACGGTATTTCATGAGCATCCCTTTCTAACAAGCCGATGCCCCAAGGCAACGGCATGCCTTCCCTTGTGCCACATGGTACTTGTAAAAAGCTCTTTGAATAAAGGGAGATGAGGATTTGGCTCAAAAGTCGGCAGGAATTTGCAGAGCGCTCTGCAGCGTTCATGTCCCACTACACAAGATGCCGCTCGGCTATCAACGCCGAGCGGCATCTCTTATTCGCCTTGAGCTAGGGCTTGGAAGCCTCTAGCGGTAGTGCCAGGTGGCATGCTCTGCGATATCCGGATGCGCTTCCAATCGCGCGGCGGCATCTTCGAGCAAGTCGTCCTCTAAACGCAGTGAAATACCGCAACTGGCCGAAATATCGGTGGGTGTGGGAATCACATAGAAGGCCATGCCCTCCAGCGCCTTTTGCGCGGCCATGGCCGCATGTGTCGATTCAAACGCTATGACGACCACGATGCGCCTTGCCTGCTGCTAGAGCGTGATAACCTTGGCAGACTCATGCATACGCTCAAGGATGTCGTACATATTGGAGACCTCGCCCACCTTGAGCTGATCGGTGATGCCATAGTAGTTAAGACAAGTGCCGCAGACCAAAACGTCAGTGCCCTTTTCCATCATCTCCTTGACGCTGTCGATAATCTGAGGCTCGTCACCGCACAAAAGTTTGACGCCAGCGTTCATGAACAGAAGGTTCATGGGGGCGATGTCTGCCTGATTAAGCGTATAGATGGCCATCTTCATAAGGTTGCCACCAAGCTCGCGGTCGCCGTCACCCACAAAGTCCTTGCCGATAAAGACGCTATAGCCGCACGAGTTGCCGCTTACGCTGCAGCTGGCGGGCATAGCAGCAACCTCAGCCTGAGGATCGAGGTTGCCGCCGATGGTAATTGAAAAACCACCCTCAATGGCCTCAACCGCAAAGCCCAGACCCTTCTTCTTTGCCAAGCGCGTGATGTTTTTTACTGCAGTGTCGTTATCAACCTTGATGCAGATATCCGTATTGCCTTTATCAATCTCTTTTTTGACCATGACCAAAGGCATGGGGCATGCCTTGCCAAAACCGTCGAGTTCTACCATGAGATGTCCTTTCTGCTAGCAAAGCGACGCCAATGTTTGCGTCGCGTTCTCACCTTATCGCAATCATTGCCGCATCGCTAAGCTTATGTACCGCAAGCAAGCAGGCCACAAGCAAACAGCCTAGCGGTTGGCAGCCGCTATGTGCGCAAGCGCGTTGAGTGCCGCGTCCACGTCCTCTTGCGTGTTGTACCACCCAAAGCTAAAGCGCACGGCGCCTTGGTCGCAAGTGCCAAGGGCCTTGTGCATGAGCGGAGCACAGTGGGCGCCAGCACGCGTGCAGATGCCGTAGTCGTTGGCAAGCGCATCGGCCACCAAAGCAGAGTCGAGTGATCCTATGTTCATGGCGACTATACCCGTTCTTGCCGCTATGGCGCCGCCATAGTGCTTAGCCGAGGGAATGCACTCAAGTCCATCGCAGAAGCGCTGGGCGAGCATGCGGTCGTGTTTGGCGATTGTGTCCACCCCTTGCTCGAGCACAAAGCTCACGCCAGCCGCCAAACCGGCTATGCCATGGCTGTTGAGGGTACCGGCCTCAAGGTGATCCGGATAGCTTTGCGGATGCTCCATGTCAAAGCTGTGCGAGCCGGTGCCGCCAACCATGAGCGGGCGTATCTCGACGTCTTGCGCCAAAACAATACCGCCGGTGCCCTGCGGGCCCATAAGCCCCTTATGCCCGGTAAAGCACAAGACATCTGCGCCCATTTGCTGCATGTCGATGCTCTCAACGCCAGCAGTCTGTGCGACGTCTACGACGACGCGCGCGCCGTAGGCATGGGCGACCTCTGCCAAAGCAGCCACATCATAGATATCGCCGGTGAGGTTAGAGGCGTGCGTTATGACCACAAGCTTTGTAGGTGACTCAAAAGCGCGCTCAAAGGCACCAAGGTCAAGCGAGCCGTCGGACGCGATTTTGACGGCCGCTATGCCGTTGCCGTAAATCTCATTGAGATGATAGAGCGGACGCAAAACCGAGTTGTGACTCGCGTAAGTGGTGACGATGTGGTCGCCGGGATTTGCCATGCCAAAGATGGCGGTGTTGAGGGCCTGAGTGGCGTTGGCGCAAAAGCACACACGGCTCGCATCGGGGGCGTTGAAGAGCTTGGCTATCTGCTCGCGGGCCTCAAAGACGGCCATGCCCGCGCTGATAGAGGCGCCATGGACACCGCGACCCACGCCACCAAAGCTGTTCATGGCACTTGTCACAGCCTCGATTACCTGAGGCGGCTTGACCATGGTCGTGGCAGCGTTGTCGAGATAGATCATCAAGCACCTTTCCTGAACGGTGCGCCCCCACGCATCCGCATAGTCGACACCTACCGCAAGCAATGCAAAACAGCAGATGTTTTCCTCTTTGGATAACACGTTAATCCTATCGCCTACCTGCAGTGACGTACTGCGGGCAACTAGGGCGCAACCGTTGGAAATAAAGACGCAAGCGGCAATCGTTCAGCACTTGCTTGGCACTCGCAAACAGCAATTGCAAACAGCAATTGCAGCGCCGTTGGCAAGCACCGTCATGCGACTCGGACACGGTACCTCTCAAACCCAGCGGCGCGCCCTGCGTTGCCGATGCGTCATCTGCACGGGGTATATTCGCCAAAACCGACTGCTCCCCCACCGAGAGGACGCCTACCTGTGTCTGTCGACTTCGCATCGCTGGCCTTCATAGCGCTCATCGCCGCTATAGCGCCCGTTATCGTCCGCCTAATCCCCGGACGCGTCGTACCGGAAACGGTCATCCTTATCTTTGCAGGCGCACTGCTTGGTCCTTATGCGCTCCAGCTTATCGCCGTTGACGAAGTCACGAGTTTTTTGTCCGAGTTAGGTTTAGCCTTCCTGTTCCTGCTCGCCGGCTACGAGATAGACCCCAAGAGCCTGACGGGCACGCAGGGCAAAGCCGGTCTTGCCGCATGGCTAGTCTCCTTTGCCGTAGGCCTCGTCATCATGCTCATCGCCTCACACGTCGCCTCCATCCAGACACTTGACGCCATCGCCGTTGCCATCGCGCTCACCACGACGGCCATCGGCACACTCATGCCCATCCTCAAAGAACGCGGCCTCATGGGTTCGCCCGTGGGCAACGCCGTTTTGTCCTTTGGCACCTGGGGCGAACTTGCCCCGGTCGTGGCTATCGCTTTGCTCATGGGAACGCGCGCAGCGTGGCAGTCGACGCTTATCCTGCTCGCATTCACGCTGGTGAGCGTTTGTCTGGCGCTGTTTGGCAAAGGAGTGCGCACGCACGCAGGACGCATCTATGGCTATCTGGCAGAGGGCGCACAAACGCTCTCACAAACAACGGTGCGATTGGTGGTCCTGCTGCTTGTTACCTTGCTCGCCTTGGCAGAGCTCGCGCAGCTCGACATCGTCTTGGGTGCCTTTGCAGCAGGTTTCATCCTGCGCTACGTAATACCCGAGGCCTCCCAAAGCTTCGAGAGTAAGATGGAGGGCATCGCCTACGGCTTCTTCATCCCGCTGTTTTTTATCATATCCGGCTGCAAGATCGACTTTAGCGCGGTGGCGAACTACCCGCTCATGATGGCCGGCTTCATCGTCATGCTGCTCTTAGTGCGCGGCGTGCCCATCCTCGCGGCGCTATCGATTTGCAAGGAAACAAGGACGCTGGGCAGAGCGGCGCGCGTAAGCGTGAGCCTGTACTGCGTGACGGCGCTGCCGCTCATCGTGGCCGTGACATCGGTAACGGTCAAAGCAGGCGTGATGAGCGAAGACATCGCATCGGTGCTCGTGGCAGCAGGCGCGGTGACGGTGCTGCTCATGCCGTTTTTGGCGATGCTTGCCATGAACGTGGCCGACATGCACCCCATCCAAGCCGCAAAAGAGATGGCGTCTCCTGGGCGTCGCGCCAGAGATGTCATCGCCAACCACTGGGCCTTGGGCCGCATGCTCGCGCGCCAGGACGCTGCGCTTATTTTTAGGACCGGCAACTACGACAGCGACGTGGAAGACGACATGAGTCAAGAGGAGCTATGCGAACAGGCAGAGGCGCACCATGCAGCCGATGCGAAACGCGTAGCAGCTAGGTTCGAGGAGATACGCAAGGTACGTCTGACCGATATCAAGCACCGTCGCGAGGCAGCCGCGCGCTTGCGCGAGCGCTCCTTGCAACGGGCGCGCAAAGCGGCAAAGCGCAATGATGACGACGATAACGACGGCGCACAGAACACAGACGTCGAGGAGTAAACGCGCCTTCTGCCCCCAGCCGTGCCGGGCCGCAGACAGTTACTATGTTAATCGTCCTTAGTAGCGGGGTCGTTATAGACCTTGAAGCAGTCGGGGCGCGCCTGGCAAATCAAGGTGAGGTCGAATGCTGCCGCCATCTCTATGGTCACGTTGGTGGGCACGGCCTTTGTCACCAAGATGGGGATGTGGCTGCGTATGGCCTTTTGCACCATGTCGACCGGGATGCGCCCGCTGGTAAAGATTATGGCCTGAGTGAGATCAACCTCGTCAAGCAACGCCTGACCGATAACCTTATCAAAGGCGTTGTGGCGCCCTAAGTCCTCGCTGCGGTAGACAATCTCATCCCCTAGGGCCAAGTAGCAGCTGTGCGTACCCTGCGTGCGCGAGTGCAAGGGCGTGTCCTGCGAGAACGCACGCGCCAGAGACTCTATCCAAGAGCGCTTCCAGTGGATGGGAATAACCTTGTCGGGCAGCTCATCGCTAGCAAAGTAGCTGTTGAAGGTCTTGTTGCCCGTGCAGCAACTGGGCACCTCCTCCACGTTTTGGCGTGACATATCTGCCACACGCTCATGCAAGAAGACGCGTGCCCTGGTGGCGTGCTGGCAGATGTAGATGCTCTCCACCTCGTCGGCGCTCTTGATGAGCCCCTCTGTGTACAGGCGCCCCAAAATGAGCTCCGGCAGATGATCCGGGCTGCATACCACGCGGAAAGTGAGCTGCTCGTTGATATAGACGTCGATGGTGTGCTCAACGAGCACCTCCTCGAAGCCCATGATGTCGCATGTATCTGGATAGCAGTAGCGCACCGGGTGCTTGACGGTGTCTTGATCTAGGGTGAACTGATTGATTATCTCCATCATGCGCCGCCTTTTATGAGCTTGGCGCACTCAGAGCACACGCTCTCGCAGCGCAGCTTCCACGACAGGCGTGACAAGTCGACAGGCTTGAGCGGGGCGAGCACCGCTTCTTTGATGGCGTCTGCCATTCTCTGCTCAAAGTCTGCGATATCGCATTTGAGCGGCTCGTCCAAACCCTGCATGCGTGGTGGCTTGACATAGTAGACCGACGCGCCGGGGGCGCTTTCTTCCAGCCAATCGCGCAGGCCCGGCAGCTCTGTTGCAACGACCTTGCAACCACATGCCAGCGCCTCGAGCACATGCAAGGGCAGCTCATTGTAGAAAGCTGGCAGCACAAAGACTTGGCTCTCGCGAAACATCTGAGCAAGGCCTTGCGCATCATCGAGATTTACGACCTCGACCTTTTGCGGATTCTCCCGTATCAACAGGTCGAGCGCGGCGCGCTGGAACGAATTGTCGGTGCTACAAAACAGGCGCACTGTCACGGTGTTGGGCCTGCAGGGGAGCAGCGCCACGGCGTTAAGCAGCGAGCGCGAGCCATTCTTGTACGTGAACTTACCCACAAAGGACAGGTTGATACTAGGCTCTGTCGCCTCTTTTAGCTCGGGACTGCATTGAACGGTGAAGAAATCTACGTCAAAGCTGCCGTATAAAACCTTAACCTTGGCGGGGTCTATGTCAAAACTCTCCACCATAAGGCGACGCTGAGCAACACTGCAAGCAAAGACTAGGTCCAAGCGCTGCAAGTTTCTGGCCATGACCTTGCGCGTAGCCTCGAGATTTAAAAACTTGCTCAGGCACAAGCTTTGCGATATGCCTGCTACAGGTGTACCAGCCGCATGGTCAAGTGCGATGGAGGTCATGATCGCAAGATGGCTGCAGACGATAACATCAGGGGCGAAATCTGCCACAGCGGTATCAATCGTATCGGCAAAGGCCTCCTCGAGGCTTGTTTTGACAATGTCGAGCTCATCATTGTTATGAACTGAGGGCAAAGGAGTCTCATCCAAAGCATCGATGACGTTGAAGGGAAGCTCGGTCGTATTCAAGCGCACCGGGTACAGCCGCACCCCATCGGGTACATCTGCGCAATCTCCCTCTTCTACGCCGCATACGATGGCCAGCTCGTGTCCGGCTTGAAGGTAAACGGAGAGCTTCTTGTTCGTGCGCTCCTTACCAATAGGAGTAGCGGGTTTAATAGCCGTCACATATAGGAAGCGCATATGCTCACCTCGCTTTGCCAAGACGACCCGGACTTGATTAACCCTCTGCGTGATAGTACGCAATGGCCGCGGCGCGAAATGTAACACCTATAAAAACGATAGGTAAATGGACACATTAATCCGACAACTGCCAGCACAGAGCAAACACTGCGCAAATTGAATAAGCCTTTGCAAATCCCTTTAGCGATAAAGCTGCCCATCAGGCTGGCCTTAGGCCTCCTCAGGTTCCGTATGAAATCGCGGATCGGCCGCTATGGCATCTAAGCGCGCCATGACAACGTCTTCAACCTCATAGGCAACGGGCTTAAGATCGCCTTCCTCGGAAAAGAGCGTCCTTATGTAGCCGCCACAGTCATCGCAAGTGGCGATGCGATGCGCGTCGTCGCCCTCCACGTTGAAGTAATGCAGATGGTTGGGGTTGCGCTGCCCACAGCGTGCGCAACGGATGCGCTCAAACTCCCATGCACAACCGCACTGCGAGCACACGAGTAAACGACCCCTCCCCTGGCTGGAGGTCTTGCCGCCCACATGCGACATCGTCGGAACGCTCCCACATACCGGGCAGGTAAGGGGATGTAGATCACAGAAAAGCTCTGCCCCGCGAAGAGCCTTAACGGCTGCCTGCGCGGGTTTCTCAAGCTGACAGTAAAGCGCCTGCGACACGATGCTCATGCCCGTCACAGCTGCCTGCTGGGACAGTCCGCCTTCGATAAGACCTTGGGCGACCAGCTCCAAGAAGGCTGCAGGGTCGCTTCCTGCAATGTCGATGTCCAAGCCACTAGCCAACGAATTCCACTCAAAACCACTCACCAACATCTGCGAGTCTGCCTCGAGCATGTTTTTGACGGCGATGCACTCGGCAATCTGGGAAGCGGTGTTACACAGGGCTGAGACATCAATCGCGACCGGCGCATGCTTGAAGATGTGCTCGCCTTTTGAGGTCCAGATTCCCAAGTCATGTGCGCTGGGAGATTCCCAAGTGCAATCGCACTGGTTTGCAGCCTGTGCCTGAACGCCCCAAATCGAGCGCATGAAGGCAAGCCTGTTGATGTCATCTTGTGAAAGCGAGCTATATGCGGCGCTTGCCGCATCGATAAGCTTGAGATTCATATTTGCGCCCCTTTCGCGAGGTCAGTGATGCTTTCTGCGATTATCTACACACATGATAGCGTCTGCCAGATAGGTGATAGGAATAATAGGGGGAGGGGGTTTCCAGCTGTGGAGGTATCAAGTCCAGCTGAGAGCCCCCTCTTTCATCGGAGTCGTCTCACACGAGAGTCACCGGGCACTGGCATACCCGGATTCTGCCGATCCCCAAGCCCTCTGCATAAAACAGGAAGGCTCGGCGAAGGCTCCCTCTTCCCTCGCCGCGCCTTGTTGCGCCGCCTGCCCCTCCCATCTGGAGGGGCAGGCACACGCAACGACTATGCGCTATTTCTCGATGCGCTTTGTGGTCTTGGCGTCGGCCTCGTACAAGACGGAGCTGCCGGTGTTATGCAGCTTGCGAACCCAGTGCGCCCAGTGGTAGATGGCCTCGCCCTCAGACAAGGAGCCATCGCCAAACATGACGCGATGCATGCCGCGATAGGGTCCGATGATGCCGGCACCCAAGAGAATATGAGCCATACCTAGGATGCAGATCAGGAAGAACCCTACGTCATGCAAGAGCAGCCAGACAGCATGAGCAGTGGTACCCAGCGAAATGAAGCCCATCACATTGGCGGTGAGCACCAGGCCGGTCACACCCATGAGCAGCGCGACGATAATGATCAGGCCGTCTGAGACACGCTGACCGGACTTGGTCTCGCTTGCGTCGGGCATATGCAGCCACTTGCAGGTGAACAGGTACGGGATGAACAGCGCGAGCCACATCTTATCGTCGTGGTCCCACTTGACGGTGTTCTTCTTGACGATGTGCAAGGCACCCTTGGGAGCCATAAAGAAGCTCACGATGGGCACGATGCAGAAGATCAACCCAAAGACCCTGTGGCACATGCGCGCCGCAAAGACGACGTCTGGGCCAACAGCGCGGGTTAGGGGCGGGACGAACACGAACAGGCCCGTTATGGCGAGCAGGATGCAGGTAATGGCAACCGTGCCGTGGGTGATGCGTGCCTGCAGGGAGGTGCGCTGGACGCGGATCTGTTTGCCGGAGGCCTTACGCTTGGCGATAAACTCAGCGTTCTTTGCAGCCTCTTCCGGCGTAACCACGTATCCTTCGAGATTACTCATCTTTGTCCTCCTCCCACTTCTTGAACACGGGCACTTGGCTCATGTACTGCTTCCAAGTCTTGGTACCCTGGCCATCGCCGTGCTTGATGACCTCGCCGGTCTCCATATCCAGAGTATCGGTGGTCTCTGGGTTGTAGACCACTTGGTCGTGCTTTTCCGAGCCAGCGGACAGCGCGGTCATGCCGGCCAAGGCCACGAATACCGCACCGGCCAACACGCCGGTAACAGGCTTGGCGATACTGTGGATCAAAGGCATAGCGCCGGCAGTGGGGTTTTCCACCTGACCATGCTTCTCGATACCGTACTTGAGCACCTGAATCACATGCAGGCCGCCCATCTCGGTCTCGCCGTAGATGCAGGCATCGTCGTAGCCCAAAGCCTTGAGGCGGTCGAGCTGAACATGCGCCTGCTCGATCATCGCATCGCGGTCGCCAAAGAGCAGAGCCTCGGGCTGGCAGGTGGTCACGCAAGCGGGCTCCATGCCGTTTGCCACGCGATCAACACAACCGGTGCACTTATTGATCTGCGGATCAGGGGTGCCGTTGGGGTTGTCGTAGCGGGGCACGTCAAAGGGACACACACTACTGCAATACTGGCAGCCGATGCACTTATCACGGTCGTAGGTAACAAAGCCCGTGTCGGGGTCTTTGTACAGCGCGCCGGCAGGGCAGATCTTAGCGCAGGGTGCGTCGGTGCAGTGCTGGCAAGCACGGCGCGTGATAGCCCAACCGACCCTCTTCTGCGAGGTTTGGTCCTCAAAATCGTTAAAGGTCATGATCAGGCGCGTCGTGTCGTTAAGGTCAGGCGGGTTGGTAAAGGATCCGCTCCAGTCAACGCTCTCTACACAGTCCAGGGAGGAGGGCAGGTTGTTCCAGCATTTGCAGGCAACCTGGCAGCCTCTGCACCCGGTGCAGCGCGAAGAGTCGAACAATATTGCTTTCTCCGTCATCTCAGGTCACCTCCTCCTACATGTTGACTTTCTCGATGTTGACAAGGAACGCCTTGTACTCCGGCGTCTGGGAGTTGGGGTCACCCACGTTGGGAGTCAAGTCGTTGACGGCACCGTTGGTGGTCTTGCCGTAGAGCTTGCTCCAGCTGTAGTGGTGGGTCAGGCCAATCTGATGCTGCGTCTTGCCGTCCACGGTGAGCGGACGCAGGCGTGGCGTAACCATCGCGGTAACGATGACCGACGCACGGCGGTTCCAGACGCGAACCTTGTCGCCCTGCTTGATACCCTTCTCCTCGGCCAGCTCGCGCGATATCTCAATCATGTCGCCGGGCCATGCCTCGACAAGCGCCGGACAAGCACGGGTCTGCCCACCGGTCTGCCAGTGCTCGGTCACAGAGTACGTGGTGCCCACGATGGGATACTCGTCCGCAGTAGCGCGGCAAGTAGACTCGTCGGAGTACTTGGTGCCCAGGCCCTTCTTGCCCTCGGTGTCCGGACGGCCCAAGTAGCAGGGGCTGTTCAGGCGGCCGTTGAGCAGGTTGTGGTCCATGGGGCTCTCGAAGGGTTCGTAGTGCTCGGGCAGCGGTCCGTCCACCATACCGTAGCTCTCCAAGCGGCCGTTTTGCTCCCAGAGCATGAAGAAGGCCTTGTTGTTGGGCTCAACTGCCTCAACGGTGCCATCTGCCAAAGTCTTAGAGGCGACAAAGTCAGGGATGTCCAGACCGTTGTCGTAGCCGGAGAGCCAAACCTTGTTCTTCTTGTCCCACTTGACCAGGGCCTTGTCCTTGTTCCACGGCTGGCCCTTGAGGTCTGCAGAGGCGCGGTTATAGATAACGCGACGGTTTTGCGGCCAAGAGAACGCCCAATCGCTGTACAGGCCCACGCCGGAGGTATCGACGTTATTGCGACGATAGACCGGCTGATCCTCGGCGCAAAGCGGGGCCTCGTTGTTGTTATAGAAGCCGGAGTAGATCCACATACCGCAGGCAGTGGAGCCGTCGGCTGCAAGCTCACTATAACCGGCGAGCAGGTCGATCTTGCCGGACGAGAGCTTCTTGTCGTTCTTGGACTTAAAGCCACTCTTCCAGTCGGAGCTGCCCACACGATAGCCGTTGAGTGCCCAGGAAACGGGACGCGGGTCGATCTTGCCGTCGATGTAGTAATCCCACTTGAGCTTGAGGATCGGGTCGGGGTTAGCGCCGCCGTCCTTCTTGTACAGCTCGCAAATCTTAGTCCACAGCAAGTCGCAAATCTCGTAGTCGGGCTTGGCCTCATCCCAAGGCTCAACAGCCTGCTGGCGCCACTGGAGCCAACGGCCGGAGTTGAGGATGGTGCCGGGCTTCTCGTAGATGAGAGCGCAAGGCAAAAAGTAGCAGGTCGTGCCGATGGTGGTCGCGTCCATATCCGGGGCGTCCCAGAAGGATGCAGTCTCTGTGATGACCTGATCGACGACAACGTTCCAGTCCAAGTTGGCCATGCTGCGGCGCACGTTGCCGCTGTTAGGAGCGCTGTGGCAGGGGTTCATGCCCCAAGCGTAGTAGCCCTTGATGGTGCCTTCCTTCATCTTCTCGAAGGACGACATCTCGGACCAATCGCTGCCATCGTGAGAGGGCGGCTTGGGCCACCAGTCAAAGCCATAGTCATTGTCATAGGTGGCATTATCGCCGTAGAACTCCTTGAGCTGGCTGACCATAAACTTAGGCTTGTTGGTGTAGTAGCCGTCGGAATAAGTCTGGTCCTCAAGCCAATGCGCCAGCGTGTCACGGCTCGTGGTATTGGACCACTTGAGGTAAGCGGGTTGCTCGTTGACCAACATGCCCATGTCGGTTGCACCCTGGACGTTGGGCTCACCGCGCAGCGCACAAACGCCGCCGCCGGGAACACCCACGTTGCCGGACAGAAGCTGCAAGATGGACATGGCGCGTGTGTTCTGAGCGCCGTATGTGTGCTGAGTCTGGCCCAGCGCATAAAGGATCGTGCCAGCCTTGCCAGGTGCGCAGGACTCGCACCACGTCTTGTAGACGAGCTCGAGGTCCTCTTTGTCCATACCGCAGACCTTGCACACAGTGTCCATATCGTAGCGGGAGTAATGCTCCTTGAACTTCTGATACACGCAGCGCTCGTGCTTGAGGGTGGGGTCCTTCTTGGGGACGGTCAGAACAGGCTTCTCAAACTCGGGGACGCCCTTAGCCACAGCCCAGTGGTAAGCACCGGTAGCAGATGTATCCCAGGGGATCTCTTCTTCTGTCTCATAGTGCCAACCGTGCGCGTCGTAGGTCTCGGTATCCTCGTCCCAGCCGCTAAACAGGCCGGTTTCTGTGTTGAAGTCAAACTCCTCCATGAGGATGTAGGACGCGTTGGTGTAGTTGAGGAGGTACTCAAAGTTGTAGTCCGTCTGGGTGCCGTCTTTGAGATAGGCCTTCAGACCGGGCTCGATTAAGTTGTTGATGATGTAGTTGTACAGACCGCCGTAGAAAGCGATATCCGTGCCGCTGCGGATGGGGCAGTAGATGTCTGCCTGCTCTGCAGTGCGCGTATAGCGCGGATCGACAACCATCCACTTGGCGCCCTTCTCATGCGCCTTGTGCAGCCATTTCGCGCTCACGGGGTGATTTTCTACGGAGTTAGAGCCGATGTTGAGGATAACGTCGGCGTTTTGCATGTCGCACCAATGAGTTGTCATTGAGCCGCGACCGAATGTTGCCGCCAGACCGGCGACGGTGGGGCCGTGTCAAACACGGGCTTGGTTATC
>CAYQLX010000030.1:0-7481 GCA_964418305.1 uncultured Coriobacteriaceae bacterium
AATTCAAAGAGCTGCCAGACATGGCAGCTCTTCTTGTCTTTCCAGCTCGCATGGGATTCAAACCCGAGCTATCTCAGCAAAATCATTCAAAATTCTGCGTCAAACAGGTCTACACGCGGAAACAGGCATTATTTTGAACGATTTTGCGTGTGGGCTATTTGGAAGCGCTTAGGATCGGGACGCTCTTATGTCCTGTCCGTCAAAGGTCGCACCGTGGATATAGCAGCGCATGCGCCTGGCTGCGTTCTCGTTGACCTTGGGGATGCGCGCGTCTAGCAAGGCGACCATATTCTCCTGGTCTTTGGGCATGATGCCCTCGAACCTGATGACATCACTGTCATGCGAGCAGTTGATGTAGCTTGAGCAGCCGGGGAGAAGATTGGCGATGAAGGTGCGAATCTCCTCGATGGTTTCGACCTCGCCGGCTGGCTCCCATGTGCCCGCCGCGACGTCTTGCGCGAGCCTCCAGGTCTTGGTGGGGGTAAGCGTCACTATCAGTATCGTCTTAGGGTTGGCTTTGCTAAACACCTCTGCGCTTGCCAGCGCGTTTTGCGTGCCTTGCCCGGCGCCGGCTAGGCCCGCTAGATAGAAGAACGTGAACTCTATCCCCGCTTTTTTAAGGCGCTCGCTCTGCGTTAGGATATCGGCCGCCGTGCAGCCTTTGTTCATCGTGCTCAACGCAGAGTCGTAACCTGTCTCTGCGCCGATGCAGATGTCGTTTACCCCGCGGCTGGCAAGCGCTGCTAGCTCTTCGTCGCTTTTTTCTGCGACGTCCATGATGCGGCAAAAGCCACCGTAGCTGTTGATCTGAGGCATGCGCGCCTCGACTGCGTCAAAGATATCCATAAGCCTCTGCGTGGACAGGGCAAAGGGGTTGCCGCCGGTGAGATATATGCGGTGTGTGTTTTTCATGGTGGTCTTTGCCAGCTGCTCTATGTCAGCTTTGATCTCTTCCATGTCAAGCGCTATGAACCCGACTTCGTTGTAGATGTCGCAGAATTTGCATTTGCCCCAGGTGCAGCCGTCGGTGACCTGAAGCGAAGGGCAAAGCATGTCCTTGGGTGGCCGGTGCTGCAGTGTCTCGGTTGCCATAACGCCCTCCCTCGTTGCCGCCTGTCGTGCAAGGCAGCGGTTTGCGTGTGCGGCGCCCTCTTATCGCCGTCAAGGCAAGTATAGGCGCTCGGCGCGCGCATTGTGAACGCTCAATACGAATGTAGTTGCAGGGCAGGTACAGGAGCCGGCGTGCTCTGAGATGCGGCCGCTCAAAAGAGGGCAGAAAAATTCCAAACAAACGTTCGATTCTGAGCCACAAAGCGCGCTTCATCCTGTATCATGGCAAGCATGAACATGGATGGAATGGATAGCCTCTTCACAGAGGTAGACAACGCAACCCGCTTTGAGGCGGCGCCTTTGGCTGTGCGCATGCGTCCGCGCACTATGGCAGAGGTCGTCGGGCAAGAAGAGGCCGTAGGTCGTGGCACTTGGCTGTATCGCGCTATAGAGAGCGATACTTTGTCGTCGGTGATTCTCTACGGCCCCGCAGGCACAGGTAAGACTTCTATCGCGCATGTCATCGCGCACAGCACCAACGCCGCCTTCGTCGAGGTAAGCGCCATCACCGGCACGGTCAAAGATCTGCGCCGTGAGATAGATGCCGCAAACCAGCGCCTGCTCATGAGCAAGAAGCGCACCATACTCTTTATCGATGAGATACACCGTTTCTCGCGCAGCCAACAAGATGCGTTGCTCCATGCCGTAGAAGATCGCATCGTCATCTTGATAGGCGCCACGACGGAAAACCCCTTCTTCGAGGTCAACTCGGCGCTCATCAGTCGCAGCCGCATTGTCGAGCTCAAACCCATCGGTAACAAGGGCGTGCGCACACTTGTCGAGCGCGCTTTGAAGGACGAGCGCGGCCTCAAGGGGCGCTACACGATAAGTGAAGACGCGCTTAACGCAATCGTGCTCACCGCCGGCGGTGACGGCCGCATGGCGCTTACCACGCTCGAGCTGGCCGCGTCGATGGTAGAGCCGGGCGGCTGCATCCAAGCCCAAGACGTTAACGATGCCATGCCGCACAGGCAGCTACCCTATGATAAAGACGGTGACAATCACTACGACATAATCAGCGCCTTCATAAAGTCCATACGCGGCAGTGATCCAGACGCAGCCGTTTATTGGCTGGCGCGCATGATAGACGGCGGGGAGGACCCGCGCTTTATCGCGCGGCGCATCATGATATCGGCGAGCGAGGACATAGGCCTTGCAGACCCGCGCGCGCTACCCATCGCGCATGCGGCCTTTAAGGCGGCCGAGGTCATCGGTTTGCCGGAGTGCCGCATCAATCTAGCGCATGCCGCAATCTATTTGGCACTGGCACCCAAGAGCAACTCGGCAGAGGCGGCCATAGACGCCGCATTGGCAGAGGTGCGCCAAGGCCCGGCAAGGCAGGTGCCCAATCATTTGCGTGACCGCCACCGCCCAGGCAGTGACGAGTACGGAGCCTATCTCTATCCGCACAACTACCCGGGTCATTGGGTAGAGCAGCAGTATTTGCCCGACGGTCTTGAGCGCGGCGCGTTCTATCATCCAAGCGTAGACACTGGCTGGGAGACCTTGCGTTTTCCCAAGGGTGATGACAAGGGCGGCTCTAATGCAGCAGGTGGTGGCAGATGAGCGTCAAGAAAAGTGGTGATTTGCCCAAGGTCGCGGTTCTCGCTTGCGGCGGCACCATAGCTGGCGTAGGGGAGGAAGGGCGCTCTGCGGGATACACCCCCGGGGTCTTGGACGTAGAAAGCGTTCTTGACAGCTGCCCGGGTTTGGATGCCTTGGCGCAGATCAGCGCTTACCAGGTTTGCAACGTCAACAGCGACGACATGACGGCTTCCATCTGGCTTGAGCTCGCCAGTCGCATAGAGCAGCTTGCCGCGCAGGACGTAGACGGCTTTGTCGTGCTTCATGGCACAGACACGATGGAAGAGACAGCCTTCTTCTTGGACCTCGTGCTCAAGACCGCTAAGCCCGTTGTGCTCACCGGCTCCATGCGTTCGGCCACGGCAGTTGGGGCAGATGGCCCGGCAAATCTTTATGCTGCCGTTGCTGTAGCCGCCTGCGCGCAAAGCGTGGGTCGCGGCGTGCAAGTGGTCTTTGACGGCGGCATCTACCCCGCACGCTGGGTGAACAAGGTTTCTACCAGCTCTTTATCCGCTTTTGATGGCGGTGACTTTGGTAGCGCTGGCAGTGTGAGCGACGGCGCTGCTACCTACTTCACGCCCGCCTGCGTGCGTCCCAAGCTCTGCGGAAGCTTCGCACTAAGCGATATGCATGACTTGCCACAGGTAATAGTTCTGGACTTTCATGTGGATGCCAACCCAGCGCTTGTTCACGCTGCGGCAGACATTGCAAGTGGCATTGTTCTGGCGGGTGCCGGCGCAGGGCAGATGAGTATTCCCTTTGCCGCAGCGCTCGAGCAGCTGAGCATCCCTGTGGTGGTGGCAACGCGCGTGCAGCGCGGCGGTGTGGGCACAGAGCCGCTGCTTTGCGCCAACGGAATATCCGCAGGAAGCCTTAGCCCCTGCAAGGCTGCGGTGCTGCTGCGCTTGGCGCTCTCCCAGGGTTGCAGCGCGCCAGAGATAGACAGCATGTTCGCAAGCCTTGCCGCACGTCAAGCCACAGGCCCCCTTAGTGGAGTTTGACGGGCACGTCTGTATACGGCAGGGCAAATCAGATAAAATTCCTTAGATATGCGCATTGAGTTCTCATGTGAGGAGAATCGCCTATGAACATCACAGCAACAGACGTCATGCCTTGGCTGTATGCCGCTTTGGCGGCGCTGGGCATTGTCGCCCTCATCGTGCTCATCGTCGTGCTCGTCCGCGCCGCAAAGGCCATGAAGGGCGTGAACGACCTTGTCCAAAGCGCAAACAAAGAGGTGCCCCCTGCACTCGAGAACATCAACGCCATGGTCAGCGACGTAGCGCCCGCTGTAAAGGCCATCGCTCCCGCCATAGAGAAGGTCGACCCTCTGGTCGATCGCGTCCAACTCACTGTAGATACCGTCAACTTGGAGCTTTTGCGCGTAGACGGCATCTTGGAGGACGTAGAGCAGGTGACCGATGTCGCAGGCAGCGCAGCTACCACCGTCAACAACATCGTCTCTGCCCCCAGCGAGGCCGTGGCCGGTTTGCTCGACCACGTCAAGGGCCTTGTGGATGAAACGACAGGCGCCTCTGCCGCAGCAGGCAAGAAGCGCTTTGTCTATCCGGTGGGTAAGGGCAAGAAAGAGTAATAGCAACACACGCTTGAATTATTAGTGAATCGCAACTAGGAACTGCAACCAGCAAACACAAAGGAGCACCATTGAAACGCATGACATCGGCAGAGCTTCGCGCCGCTTACATCAAGTTCTTTGAGGAGAAGGGCTGCCAGCACTGGCCGTCTTCGTCTTTGATCCCAGACGATCCCTCGCTGCTGCTCACCGTTGCGGGCATGGTGCAGTTCAAGCCCTACTTCCTGCAGCAAAAGCATTTGGATCCCGCTTACATCGGCGCCACCACGAGCCAGAAGTGCGTGCGCACTAACGACATCGATTGCATCGGCACCGACGGCCGTCATTTGAGCTTCTTCGAGATGCTGGGCAACTTCTCGTTTGGCGATTACTTCAAAGACGAGATGTGCGCGTGGGCGTGGGAGTTCTCCACGCAGGTGATGGGCCTGGATCCCGATAAGATCTACGTCACCATCTTCGAGGAGGACGAGGAGACGGCAGCCATTTGGGAGCGCGTGGGCGTTGACCCGAGCCACATCTCGCGCTTGGGAGAAGACGATAACTTCTGGCGCGCCGGCCCCACTGGTCCCTGCGGCCCTTGCTCGGAGCTTTACTACGACCAAGGAGAAGAGGTCGGCTGCGGCAACCCCGATTGCGCGCCTGGCTGCGACTGCGACCGCTTCTTGGAGTACTGGAACCTCGTGTTCACCCAGTACGACGGCCAAGAGGACGGCACGCTCGTTCCGCTCGAGAAGAAGAACATCGATACCGGCATGGGCTTGGAGCGCGCCGCTGCCATCCTGCAGGGCGTGACCTCCAACTTTGATAGCGATATCCTGCGTAGCCTCGTCGCCGTGGGTGAGAAGCTTACCGGTAAGACCTATGGCAAAGACTACAAGACCGATTTGTCCTTGCGCATCATGGCAGACCATGCACGCGCCATCACCTTCATGATTGGCGACGGCATCCTGCCTTCCAACGAAGGCCGCGGCTACGTCTTGCGCCGCCTTCTGCGCCGCGCCGTGCGCCATGGTCACATCCAGGGCATCGACAAGCCCTTCCTGGGCACCTTCTTGGATGAGGTCGTCTCGCAGATGGGTGATGTCTACCCAGAGATTGTAGAGAACAAGGCTCTTATCGCCAGCACTTTGCTCAACGAGGAGGAGCGCTTCCGTGCAACGCTGGCTCATGGCGAGGGCTTCTTGGAGCAGGCCCTGGAAGGCTTGAGCCAGGGTGACACGCTCGACGGCGTGAGCGCCTTCACCCTGCATGACACCTACGGCTTCCCCTATGAGCTCACCTGCGAGATTTGCGCCGAGCATGGCATCAGCGTGGACGAGGTGGGCTTTAACCGCGAGATGGAGGCACAGCGTCAGCGCGCCCGCGACGCCCGCAAGGACGACGCTTGGGATTTGGGTGGCGATGTCTACGCCAAGATTGCGGAGGACGCAGGAGAGGTCGAGTTCACCGGCTACGTACAAGACGAGTGTGAGGCCAAGGTCGTGGCCGTCGTGGTAGACGGTAAGAGCGTTGAGAGCGCTTCTGTCGGCACCGAGGCCGCCATCGTCTTGGATAAGACACCGTTCTACGGCGAGATGGGCGGACAGGTGGGTGACACGGGCACCATCACGGCAGAGGGTCTGGAGTGCCAAGTGACCGATACCGTCAAGCCGCAGACGGGGCTTCCCGTCCACAAGTGCGTCGTTAAAAGCGGCAGCGTGAGCGTGGGTCAAAGCGTCACGGCCGCCATCGACACCGCACGTCGTGCACGCATTGCTCGCAACCACACGGCAACGCACATTCTGCAAAAGGCGCTGTCCATGGTCTTGGGCGACCATGTCAAACAGGCAGGGTCGCTTGTTGCGCCCGATCGCTTGCGCTTTGACTTCACGCACTTCGAGGCCGTCACGCAAGAGCAGATTGCTCAGATTGAAAAGATCGCCAACCAGATCATCATGAGCGACCTTCAGGTCATCACCTACGAGACGAGCCTTACCGCAGCGCGCGAGGCAGGCGTCCTGGCGCTCTTTGGCGAGAAATACGGCGAGTTCGTCCGCGTGGTAGAGGTGGGCGCGTTTTCCAAGGAGCTGTGCGGCGGCACGCATGTGGGCCATACGGCAGAGATCGGCCTGCTCAAGATCACGTCCGAGAGCTCGGTTGGTGCCAACACTCGCCGCATCGAGGCCGTGACGAGCTTTGACGCGTTCGACTACGTGAGCGCCCAGACCGACGAGTTGCATCGCGCAAGCACTGCCTTGGGCTGCAAGCCGCTCGAGGTAAGCGAGCGCATTGAGACTCTGCAGACTCGCGCCAAAGAGGCTGCCTCTCAGCTCAAGAAGATTCAGAAGGCTGCAAGCGAGGGTAGCTTTGCGGATTATCTGTCTCAAGCAGTAGATTGCGGCGCGTTCAAGGCTGTCATCGCAGATTTGGGCACCAGCAATATGGATGCCATGCGCGAAGGCTGGGATGCCATGAAGAAGCGCGTGGAGAAGGAACCCTTTGCCTGCGTGCTCTTTGCTCGCAATGAGGAAGGCGGAAGTCCCCTCATGATGGCCGCTGGCAACGACGCAGCCGTCGCGGCGGGCTTTAACGCAGGCCAGCTCATCAAGGCCGTGGCACCTGCCATCAAGGGTGGTGGCGGCGGCAAGCCGGGCATGGCACAGGCCGGCGGCAAGGACGCAGAGGGTATCCCCAACGCCGTCAAGAAGGCTACCGAGCTTCTGGGTGCTTAAGCTCTGCGCCCCGCGGGCTTATCGCATAGCTCAAGGCAGGTAAGGCTTAATGCAGGTTCTGGCTTTGGACATAGGGCAAAAGCGCATCGGCATTGCGTCGGGCTCCACTGCGGGCAAGGTCGCCACGCCGGTCAAGATTCTGCCCACGTCTGATGTAATGGGCAACGCGCGCACGTGGCGCATGGTGCTTGAGGATTATGAGCCGGACCTGCTCGTTTGTGGATGCCCTAAGTCCATGAGCGGGGCTAAGGGTCAGCAGGCGCAGCGCGTCATGGCTGCGGCTCAAAAGATCGCCGCTGCGGCCGGGTTGCCCGTTGAGTTTGTTGACGAGCGCTTGAGCAGCAGTGAGGCCAAGCGCTACCTGCGCGAGCAGGGCATGAGCGAGCGCGACATGCGCGGCAAGGTCGACGCTGTGGCTGCATCGCTGTTTTTGGCCACATGGCTCGAACAGCAGGCCGGCTAGAGCCGCGCCGCCACAGGGC
>CAYQLX010000030.1:7581-17574 GCA_964418305.1 uncultured Coriobacteriaceae bacterium
ACGCGGCATGAGCCGCGCGAACATTGTTGTTACCGACGAGAGGCAAAGTCTTGGCACAAGGCAGGCATTCTGTAAGCAAGAAAAAGGCGAGCAACCCGCGCGGTGCCCAAGCGGGCGCTGTAGCGTCAAAGCCGCGCAACAAGCAGGCGCATCTGGGCGCTATCTTTGCGGTGATCGTGGTCGTAGCCGTCGTGGTGGTTGCCTTTTTGGTACTGCCTAACCTGGGCGAATCTAAGGGCAACGTGCTCGAGGGCCAGCAAATAACCGTCGAGGTGCCTGAGGGCTCTACCACGGCTAACATCGCCAAGATACTCAAAGACGACGGCGTGATTGCGTCTGAGGGCGAGTTTGTCAACGAGGTCAAAAGCCAGGGCGTTGCAGATCAGCTTAAGGCGGGCACTTACATTTTTACCGGCGGGCAGGCGATAGATGGCATCGTCGATGCCATGGTGGAGGGCAACGCAGGTTACACCTTGCTCATCCCCGAGGGTTACGCCCTAAAAAAGATTGCCAAGACCGTGCACAAGACCTGCAACATCGACGCCGATGAGTTCTACAGCCTCGCCACGAGCGCCAGCAGCTATGCGGCAGACTACCCCTTCCTGGCAGACGCCTATAACGACTCGATGGAGGGCTTCCTCTTCCCCGATACCTACACGGTGCCCTTTAACTCGAGCGCCGACGATGTCATCAGGCTCATGCTCGACAACTACGCGTCTCAAATTGCCAGCGTGGACATGAGCTATGCGTCCTCTAAGAACCTGACCTCCTACGACGTCTTGATTTTGGCCTCCATGATTGAGAAGGAATCGCGCGAGGACTCGGACAAAACCTCTATATCGAGCGTGTTCTACAACAGGCTGCATGCGGGCATGAATCTGGGAAGCGACGTGACCACCTACTACGCCGTTGGCAAAGAGCTCACAGAGGACCTTACCCAAGAGGATCTGGCAAGCGATAGCCCCTACAACACGCGCAACCCCAACAATAAGGGGCTGCCCGCAGGACCTATCTGCAGCCCGGGCTTGGCGTCGCTCAATGCCGCCGCGCACCCGGATGAGACGAGCTACCTCTACTTCTTCTACAGCTCCAAAAAAGATAAGACCATGTTCTACAAAGACCAGGCTTCCTTTGACAAGGCCTGGGCCAAGCTGCAGTAGGGTAGGGTAGCTGCCATGCCGTTGCTTAGACCACGCGAGTACTACGCAAGCGTGCTCGATATAGACCCGCACGAGCTTATTGCGCGTGGCATCAAGGGCGTGCTGCTGGATGTTGACAACACCCTCATGCCGAGGACAGACACGCAGGTTCCCGCGCGCATGGCCGATTGGGTGGCGTGCTGCCAAGAAGCCGGCCTGCAAACGTTGGTGCTCTCCAACAGCTTTCAAGACAGGGTTGTCTGTGCGGTAAAGCAGCTGGGGTGCGCCTTTATCGGGCGCGCCATGAAGCCTTTGCCCGGCGCCTATAAGCGCGCGGCCCAGACCATGGGTCTTGAGCCTGCTCAGCTGTGTATGGTGGGAGACCAGACCTACACCGATATCTTGGGCGCGAACCTAGCTGGCATTCACAGCATTCTGGTCATGCCCTTAGGCAAGGTCGAGCTTTGGCACACCAAGGCCTTTAGGTTTGTCGAGCGTGTGATCTTGTGCGGCATGCACCCTAAGGGCAAGTTCCCGGACGATATTTACACCTTGCCGTGAGTTGCGGCGGGCGGGTTTGCTCAGCGCGGGATTGATGTTTTTGATGCGTATACGTTTTGCGAGGAGTTTTAGACGATGACTAATTACGGTGGCGTGAGAGGTGAAAACGAGAAGACCGGCAAGCGCTTTGCCGTGATTGGTACCCCGGTGGGGCATTCGCTGTCGCCGGCTATTCACAACATCGTCTACCGCGAGGCAGGCGTGGACTGGAGCTACAAGGCCATAGAGTGCCCCACGCCCCAAGACGCGCTGCACCAGATAGACCTCGTGCGTCTGGGGCATCTGGATGGCATCAACATCACGATGCCCTACAAGCAGCTGGCCATGGAGCAGGCAGACCTGGTGGACGTAAGCGCTGTTGCCGCCGGCGGGGCCAATGTGCTCGTGCGCCGCGGTCGTGACCTGTGCGCCTACAACACCGATGGGCTGGGCGCGGTCGATGCCATCGTGAGGGCCGGGAACCTAGACGTGACCAAGATCTATGCTTGCGTTTGCGGGACGGGGCCCACCTCGAGTGCCATCGCCTGCGCGCTCGCCTTGAAGGGAGCGCGACATGTGACGCTCTTTAGCCGCAACCTTGCCAAGGCTCAAGCAGCTGTCGATCATATGGAACGCTGCCTACCAGATACTTGCGCCGGCTTGCTGGAGCCTGCCGAATATGACGACGCCTTTCGCATCGTGCCGGGTTGCAATGTCTTTGTGGATGCTACGCCAGTTGGCATGCAGCCAGGCGATGATCCCATCGTCGACCCGGCGTTTTTTCATGACGGGCAGGTGGTCATGGACGTGGTCTATGCGCACGGAGTTACCAAGATCGTGGAGGGCGCGCGCAAACGTGGCGCTGTGGCTATAGACGGCGGAGAAATGCTCATTGGGCAGGCGGCGCTTGCCATAGAGATATGGCAGCGCGAGCTGGGTTATAGCTTTGAAATAGACCGCAACTCTATGCGCAAGCCCGTGCAGGCGCAAGTCAACCAAGCCTAAAGGCATACCAATCGCCGTAGTCGTTTGCGGCCGGCGGCTCGCAATTTGTGTCGCACGGCGGCGCTACAATGGCACTCACCAGACGATAAAGACCAGGAGCATCACATGCCCGAGCAAATTGGATTTCCTACAGACGAAGACATCCAGCGCGTAGAGGAGCTGCGTGCGACCATCAATCGCGCGCGCGAGCAGTACTACCTCGACGATGCGCCGGAGCTGTCCGACGCAGCCTATGACTCGCTCGAGCGCGAGCTCAAAGAGCTCGAGGAGCGCTTTCCCATGCTTGCAGATGCTAGCTCGCCTACGCAGACGGTGGGCGGTGCCGTGTCGTCGAGCTTTGCTGCGGTTGAGCACGCGGTGCGCATGTACTCGCTGGACAACGCCATGGATTTGGACGAGCTGGACGCTTGGCTCAAGCGCACGAGACAAGCCGCGGGGCACCCTTTGAACTACTGCTGCGAGCTTAAGATTGATGGTTCGTCCATCGCGCTCACCTATGAGAGCGGGCAGCTCGTACGCGCCGCCACACGTGGCGACGGTGCGGTAGGCGAGGATGTGACGGCCAATATCCGCCAGGTGAAAGATATTCCAGCAAGTCTGAGCGAGGCATGCGGTGCGGCTACGTTCGATACGCCCATAGAGGTGCGCGGTGAGGTCTACATGCCCAAGGCAAGCTTCGAGGCACTCAACGCCGATATTGCGCGTGAGAATGAGGCTATCGCCGAGCACAACGCCATGGTAGAGGCCGGCTGCGGCGGCAGGCGTGCGGCGCTCAAGAAGCCCTTTGCCAACTGCCGCAACGCTGCGGCAGGATCCCTGCGCCAAAAGGACGCCGCGATTACTGCACAACGCGGCTTGGCGAGCTTCATCTACGCAGTAGCGGACGCAAGCCAGCTGCCGGTGGCAAGCCAAAGCGAGTTTTTGGCGTGGCTGGCACAGGCAGGCTTTTGCGTGAACCCCAACATCAGGACCGTAAATACCGAGCAAGAGGTCCACGACTTTTGCGAGCATGCGTTGGAGATGCGCGGCAGCTTGGGTTATGACATAGACGGCGTGGTGGTCAAGGTAAACGATTTTGCCACGCAAGAGCAGCTGGGCTTTACGGCCAAGGCTCCGCGTTGGGCCATCGCCTTCAAGTTCCCCCCAGAGGAAAAGACTACCATTCTGCGTCGCGTGGCCGTGCAGGTGGGGCGCACAGGTGCGTGCACACCCGTGGCCGAGTTCGACCCGACGACGGTGGACGGCAGTGTTGTCTCGCGTGCCACGCTGCATAACTACGACGAGCTCGCCCGCAAGGACGTGCGCATAGGCGATACGATCATCATCCACAAGGCAGGAGACGTAATCCCGGAGGTTGTCGGCGCCGTCTTGCAGCTGCGCCCTAAAGACGCGGTACCCGTCCAAGCCCCCACCAACTGCCCTAGCTGTGGTGCTCCGCTGCATCGCGACGGTGCCTTTTTGCGCTGCGAGAGTGCGGAGTGTCCCGCCCAAGCAGCCGAGCGCTTAGAGCATTGGGTGAGCCGCGGGGCATTGGACATAGACGGCATGGGTCCCAAGGTCATCGAGGCCTTAATCGACGCCGGCCTGCTGCATGATGTGGCCGGCTACTACAGCCTCACCGCAGATCAGCTGGCAGCTATCAAACGCGGTGACGACGTCAATGCAGACGGCAGCGAGCGCGTTTTGGGTGCTAAGAACGCCACAAAGATTATCAGCCAGATAGAAGCGAGCAAAGAGCAACCGCTCAGCAGCGTGGTCTTTGGTCTGGGCATCCGCAACATCGGCAAGACGACGGCGCAGGCCCTGACGCGTGCCTTTGGCAGCATGGACGCCCTCATGGAGGCTAGTATAGAGCAGCTCACGCAGGTGGAGGGAATAGGCGAGGTAGTGGCGCAAAGTGTCGTGGACTTCTTTGCCGTGGACGCCAATCGTGATCTGGTGGAGCGCCTGCGCCAAGCGGGCCTTGCCATGGAGGAGGACCTAAGCAACCTTAAGCCGCAAACGCTGGCAGGGCTCACCTTTGTGCTCACCGGTTCTCTCGAGCGCTATGACCGCACTACGGCAGAAGATCTGCTCAAGGAGTACGGCGCCAAGTGCTCGGGCAGCGTGAGCAAAAAGACGAGCTACGTGGTGGCCGGCCCCAAGGCCGGAAGCAAGCTCACTAAGGCGCAGCAGCTGGGCATCCCCGTGTTAGACGAGGACGCTTTGGTGCAAATCATTGAAACCGGCCAGGTGCCGCCGCAGGAGCAGACGCTGCAGGACTAGAAGCCGCAGCAGCAAGCACCGCAAGATTAGGAGCCGCAAGGACAGGAGCGGCAGAAGCTAGCCGACAGGAATCCAGCGCTCTAGGATGAGCAGCGTCTCTTCTTGCACGTTGAGACGCGGCAGGTCCTCGTCGTTGACGACGGCCCTGTGGCCTATCTCGTTGACGACAGTCTGGGACAGCCTCCAGCCCAGCTCTCCGTAGAGGTTGAGCAGCTCCTCGATCTTGCTGACGTTGGCGCCGCCGTCCATGAGGTCGCTCACCTTGATCACCTTGTACTCAAAGTAACCGCCGCTGCGCGCCGTGTGGTCATTTGTAGAAAGCTCGCGGCTCGCGCTGCGTGCTAGGTTCGTGCTGTCGTTTTCCATGCTTTGTCATCTCCAATGACGCTTGCGTTCGTTCGCATTAAACGATTGTAGAGCGCATCTATGGCAAAAACGTGACGAGCAGGTGGAGTCTTAGAGACAAGAAGCGGGCCACACCAAAATGGCGCGGCCCGTTAAAGGGGCATGCCGCAACGTGCGTGCCCATATAAACTGCAAGACCTAGTGGAACATGGGGATGATCAGCCACAGTGCAAAGAGCACGATGGCGATGCAGACGCCAAAGCAGAAGGCGGCGCCCACGCGCGATGACATGTGATGGATGCTCTCCTCGTCGGTGGCGGCATGGGCAAGGAGCCTCACGCCGTTGGCGTAGAGGGCGGCAAGCATTCCGGCGATGCCCACGGCGCAGACGAGAACGATGAGGAAGTTGATGATATTCATTGAATAACTCTTTCTTTAGGCTGCCATGGTTGCGGGCTCGGCGGCGCTGTTGCGCACGATCTTGACCTCTGCCGAGTCGTTGACGTTGTTGGCGCTCACCGGGTTGCGTTTGGACAGATAGACGATAAACAGCGCGCAGGCAATCAAAAGGACACCCACGGCGATGGTGCCGGCAAGGCCGGTCTTGGCGATGGTACAGGCGCCTGCGCCGATGAGCCCTGCGCAGGGGAAGGTGATGAGCCATGCAATGAGCATGCGCGAGGCGACCTTCCAGTTGACGGCCGTGCCCTTGCCCAGGCCGCTGCCGATGATAGACCCGGAGCACACTTGCGTGGTGGACAGCGCGAAGCCCATGTGGCTGGAGACCAAGATGGTGGTTGCACTCGCGGCTTCTGCCGCAAAGCCCTGCGGGGTGGAGATCTCTGTTAGGCCCTTGCCCAGCGTGCGGATGACGCGCCAGCCGCCCATGTAGGTACCCAGAGCGATGGCCAAGCCGCATATGGCTACGACCCACAGCTGGGGGCCGGTGCCACTTGCCTGCGCGCCCACGCTGATGAGCGTGAGGGTGATGATGCCCATGGTCTTCTGGGCGTCGTTGGTGCCGTGAGAGAGCGCCACCAAGCAGGCGGTGATGGTCTGCCCATGGCGAAAGTCAGTCTCTACACGATTTGCGTCGACCTTTTTGACGATGGCCAGGATGAGCTTGACAGCGGTGAAGCTAGCAAGACCTGCGACGACAGGGGAGATAAGAGCGGGGATCAAAACCTTGGTGGCAACAGCCATGAAGTTGATGCCCTCGACACCGGCGCCGACAATCACAGCGCCAACCAGCCCGCCAAAGAGCGCATGGCTGGAGCTTGAAGGAAGGCCTACAAGCCAGGTGATGAGGTTCCAAAGGATCGCGCCCACCAAGCCCGCGAAGATGAACTCGGCGCCGATGGTCACGGCCTGCTCGTTGATGATGCCGCCGGATATAGTCTTGGCGACTTCTGTGGAGAGAAACGCGCCTACGAGGTTGAGGGTGCCAGCGGCGATGACGGCGGTCTTGGGTTTGAGCGCGCCGGTTGCGATTGAAGTTGCCATCGCGTTGGCCGTGTCGTGGAAACCGTTGGTGAAGTCAAAGGTCAGCGCTGTGGCGATCACCATTACCACGACAATCATTGTTGCGATTCCCATTAGGTTTTGATGCTCCTTAAACTTTGAGTCCTGCAATGCGTAGTGCATGCTGTGCGCGCGTCTTTTTCAACGCTTAAAACACACCGGAGAATAAGTTAGGATCTCAAGGTGTTGGGCCTGCAATGCATATGTCAAATGTTTGCAAAATCTGCCGAATATGGGCGTTTACCTGCGGAAATGCATTCGCGCACAGGGATTGCTAAAGCTAGACCAAGGTGCCTAGCAGACAGCTGTTTTCCTCATCTATGCCGGTAAAGCGCATTCTTACCATGGAGCCCGGCGGCACTTGCTCGGCAAAGCGCACCTCATGAAAGCTCTCTGCCGTGCCGCGGCCCCAGCGCTCTGCGACGACGCTTTCCACGCTGCCTATGCGGCGCTGCATGTCTGCCAAAGCGAGGCGCTGCCCCAAAGAGGTGAGTTCTTGGGCGCGAGCATTGCGCGTTGCCGGATCTATCTGGTCTGTGCGCTGCGCGGCAGGCGTGCCAGGGCGCTTGGAGTAGGGAAACACGTGCAGCCTCATGAAGCCGCAGTCCTCTGCCATGCGGCAAGTAGCTTGGAAGTCTTCTTGTGTCTCTCCGGGAAAGCCGACGATGATATCGGTGGAAAGTGCGACGCCTGGCACGCTTGCGCGTATGCGGCCTACGAGCTCGAGGTACTCTTGCGCGCTATAGTGGCGTGCCATCTGTTGCAAGACCTTGGTGCTGCCCGATTGCAGTACCAAGTGCAAGTGGCGGCATAAGCGCCCATCGCTTTGGGCCATGAGGTCTATGAGCTCTTGTGTGACGCTTTGCGGCTCGATGCTCGGGATGCGTATGCGGCCCACGCTCGTCTCTTCCATCAGGCGGCGGATAAGATCGCTCAAATGCATATCGCCCCAGCGGTAGGCGCCCGTGTCGATGCCCACCAACACCAGCTCCTCGCTGCCGGCCTCAACCAGCTGGCGCGCCTGCTCCACGACGACGTCCGGATCTGTACTTTTGGCGCGCCCGCGTGCCACGTGCACGATGCAGAAGGTACAGGCGTTGTCACAGCCGTCTTGAATCTTGATGCCGCTGCGCGTCCTGAAGCCCGTGCCGTAGGGCGTACCCGTTGTGCCATTATCGCCTGCGTGGTGCATGAGGTCGAGCGCGCGATTGGCTACCATCTCTTTGGAGGTCTCGCAGACCACGCGCGGATCGATGGCGCTGTAAGCTTCCGCGGCGATGTTGATGGCGCATCCGGTGACGAGCACCGGACCGTCCTGCCTTTTGAGCGCTTGGCGGATGGCCTTGCGGTTTTTGTGGTCTGCCTCGCCGGTCACGGTGCAGGTGTTGAGCAGGGCAATATCGGCCTGCTCCAAAGGTGCGGCTTGCCAACCCGCAGCCATGAGGGCGGCGGCTATATGATCGGACTCCACGCGATTCACGCGGCAGCCGTGTGTGGTGATGTGGAACTTGATCATCTTGCGTCTGTGCAAGGCTGCGCTTGCGTGTCTATGCGCTGCGGCAGTACGAGGCGTTGCCCGGTAGCCGCTGCACGGCAGCTGTGCGCTCTAGGCTTGTGGCTCTTCGTCGTCGAAGTGGCAAGCACCCAGGCCGCCCAAGCCGTACATGCACAGCGCACAGGCAACGGTGCCCGCCGTCTCTGTGCGCAGGATGAGGCTTCCCAGCGTAACGACCTTAACGTGGTCTCCCACGGCCTTGAAGGTGTCGACTTCGTGCTTGGACAGACCGCCCTCAGGCCCGATGATCAAGGCGACGCGGCTGTTGATATCGCAGTTGGGCTCTGCGCGCAGGGCCTTATCCACAGACAGCGCGTGGCCCTCTGCGTCGAGGTCTGCTTCCTCCCAAGCGATAATCACGCGGTCGAAGTTTTTGAGCTCCTTGCAGATATCGTCAAGCGAGGTTGGATCTTCTACGGTGGGCAGGATGCTGCGGCCGGATTGTTTTGCTGCAGACAGCGCGATGCGGCGCCAACGCTCGCCCTTGTAGCCGCCCTCATCTTTGCGCAGGCGCACGATGGAGCGCTCGGCCAAAAACGGGATGATGCGCTCGATACCTAGCTCTGTGGTTTGGCGGATGGTCTGACCCATGCGGTCGCCCTTGGAGATACCCTGCACCAAGGTGAGGTGCGGCAGGCGTTTGATGGGCAGCGGGGCCACGATGCGGCCGGTCACGCGCTCTGTGTCGATGTAGGTTATCTCTACCTCCCACGCCATGCGGCCCTCAGAGAAGCACGCGATGTGCTCTCCGACCTCGCAGCGGCGCACGTTGATGTGGCGCAGCTCGTCGGTGTTAAAGGGCAAGGCAACCTCTCCGGTGTTGGGCAGGGGTGACTCGATAAAGAAGCGAGGCAGGGACATGTTTCTCCTATCACCGTGGTAAGAACGCGCATATTGTACCGTTTTGCCGCGAGTGATATAGTTTGGCGTACCGCGAAGGCGCAATGTCTTCGGTAGCTGTCTTTCGCAAAGCCAATCCTCAACAAACGCAACCTACTGGCTCACCTGCCCAAATTGCGTCTGCTAGGAGCTTGCAGCAGCTTACTTATTCCCCAACCTAAGGAGCATCCGTGAAGTTCTTCTTGGATACCGCGAACCTCGACGAGATTGAGGAGGTCGCATCTTGGGGCGCCCTCGCAGGCGTCACTACCAATCCTTCCCTTTACGCCAAGACAGGCGGCAAGCTGGAGGATTTCCAAGACCATCTCAAAAAGATTTGCAGCATGGTTGACGGCCCCGTATCCGGCGAGGTCACCGGTGAGACGCGCGAGGAGATGATCAAAGAGGGTCGTGAGCTTGCCGATTTGGCAGACAACTTGGTCGTCAAGATCCCCATGACGGTAGAGGGTCTGGCCGCCTGTCGCACGCTTAGCGACGATGGCATCCCCGTCAACATGACGCTCGTGTTCTCTGTCGCGCAGGCGCTTTTGGCTGCACGTGCCGGCGCTCGCTACATTAGCCCCTTTGTCGGCCGCTTTGATGACATCGCAGAAAACGGCATTGCCCAGCTCGAGGATGTTGTGGCTGCCATCAACAACTACGACTTTGGCCACGAGGTAGAGATTATTGCCGCCTCCATCCGCAGCGCCAACCACGTGCGCGAGGCTGCTCTCATGGGTGCCG
>CAYQLX010000031.1:0-3320 GCA_964418305.1 uncultured Coriobacteriaceae bacterium
GCCGATCTGCGCGACATGACGCCCATCTACGACATCAAGCCCTACATCCCCTTTGCCGATTGCCACCCCGATGCCTGTGGCGGCTTTATCGACGATACCCCTTGGCAAGAGCTCGAGGTGCACCTGCCGCAAGAGCTTGCCGCGCACATACCCACCGCAAAGCTCAACGGCCTTGTAGAGGTTTTGCGCCAAGACCCGCGCCGCGCCGGCAGCAAGCATGAGCCCAACCGCATCTATCATCTGGCCTATGCCGGGATGGACATCGCGTTTACCGTGGACGCAACGCAGCTTTTTGTCGTGGGGGTCTACGATATCGAGCATACGCAATCCAAGGTCGCAGACTAGGAGCTTTTAGATGAGGACCTTAAAGTACGACATCGTCATCGTCGGTGCCGGCGGCGCCGGTATGGAGGCGGCGCTCAACGCACGTGCCGACCAAAGCCAAAGCGTTGCCGTCATCACCAAGGTGTTTCCCACGCGCTCGCACACAGGCGCGGCGCAAGGCGGCATGAACGCGGCGCTTGGCTATCGCGATGGCGCGGACACGATCGAGAGTCATGTCTTTGACACCATCAAAGGCTCCGACTATCTGGCAGACCAAGACGCCGTTGAGTTCTTTTGCGGCGGCATGCCGGATTTGGTGCTCGAGCTCGAGGGTATGGGCGTTCCCTACTCGCGCGACGAGCAAGGCCGCATCGCTCAGCGCCCCTTTGGCGGCGCAAGTCACCCGCGTTGCTGTTACGCGCAAGACAAGACTGGGCACGTGGTCTTGCATACTCTCTACGAGAACTGCCTCAAAACCGGCGTCGAGTTTTTGGACGAGTTCAACCTGCTGGATATCGCCGTAGGTGCAGGCGGCGTAGAGGGCCTTGTGGCCATCGACCTGCGCGCCGGAGAGATTGTGGCCTTCCAAGCCAAGTGTGTTGTCCTGTGCACCGGTGGCTTTGGGCGCGTGTACTGGACGCGCACCACCAACGCCACAAACATGACCGGCGACGGCGTGGCCGCAGCCATGCGCGCCGGCGTACCCATCAAAGACCCCGAGATGGTGCAGTTTCACCCCACGGGACTCGTCAGCACGGGCACGCTTCTTTCCGAGGCCTGCCGCGGGGAAGGCGGCTACCTCATCAACAACAAAGGCGAGCGCTTCATGGAGCGCTACGCACCGCAAAAGATGGAGCTCGGTCCGCGCGACCTCGTGGCCCGCTCCATCGAGACCGAGATTAAAGAGGGCCGCGGCTTTGGCAGCGGCATGCAATCTTACGTTTTGCTCGACCTGCGCCACCTAGGCGCCGCCAAGATCATGGAGCGTCTGCCGCAAGTGCGCGAGCTGGCGCTCAAGTTCCAAGGCGTAGACATGATCAACGAGCCCGTGCCCATCCGCCCCTCCACCCACTACTCCATGGGTGGCATCGACGTTACGAATTACAAGACCTGCGCGACAAAGGTCAGCGGCCTTTTTGCCGCAGGAGAATGCTCCAACATATCCATCCACGGCGCCAACCGCTTGGGCGGCAACTCTGTGGCCGAGGTCTGCTTCTTTGGCAAGGTCGCAGGCATTGGCGTATTGACAGCGGCCAAAGAGCGCACGTTTGCCGGCACCAGCGAGCTTGAGGCACTGGGCGCCAGCTGGGAGGAGAGATTCGAGACCTTGCGCACCAAGAGCAGCGGCACGCACATCTATGCCATCCGCGACAAGATGGCTGCTGCCATGTGGAACGGCGTGGGAATCTTCCGCGAGGGACCCGCGATTGAGGAGGCCATGAAGATCATCGACGAGTGCATCGAGGAGTACCAAGATGCTTACTTTGACGACAGCAACAAGGTCTACAACAACGCCTTCATGAACTACGTGGAGCTTGGCAACGTGCTCACCATCGCCCGCGCCATATGCATGGGCGCGCTCGAGCGCAAAGAGAGCCGCGGCTCGCACTACCGCGCCGATTACCCCACCCGCGACGACGCCAAGTTCATGAGGCACACGCTCGTGAGCCTGAGCCGCGACGGCAGCTTCTCCATCGATTGGCGCGACGTGGCCGTCACGAGCTACCAGCCGCAGGAGAGGAGGTACTAGTGCAGACCATAACCTTTAGCATCACGCGCTTTGACGGCAGCAAGACCTGGCAGCAGGACTACAGCTTTGAGCGCCAGACCAACACGCTGCTGGGTTGCCTCAACAAGATCCGCGAGGAACAAGACGACTCGCTTTGCTTTACGCAGGCCTGCCGCCACTCCATCTGCGGCAGCTGTGCGGTTACCGTTAACGGCAGCGCGTTTCTAGCCTGCGAGACACAGCTCGACGAGTTAATCGACATCTACCAGACCGATTGCTTCTACATCGCCCCGCTCAAGAACTTCCCCGTGGTGCGCGACCTCGTCGTCTCCTTTGACGAGAAAGCCACCAAGATGAAGAAGGTCATGCCCTGGATGTGCCAGAAGAAGGAGCGCGAGCTTGCCGGCTGTCACACCCAATCTGCGGCCGATCAACGCAAGGTGTCCCTCCCTGCCGATTGCGTCTTGTGCGGTTGTTGCACGAGCGAGTGCCGCGAGCTGGCCTACGACGACGGCAGCTACCTGGACCCGTTTATCATGAACAAGGCCTACCGCTTTGTGCGCGACAGCCGCGACGAGTGCGCGAGTAGGCGCATCACGGCCTGCTTGGACAACATGCTCTGGAAGTGCATCCACTGCAACCAGTGCTCGAGCAAATGCCCCAAGGGTATCGACGTGGCGCAAGAGATAAGCTTCCTGCGCCGCAGCGCCCTTGCTATGGGTGAGGACGACTCCATGGGCGCGCGCCATGCCTACGCGTTTAGAGACGACATCCTCAAGACGGGCATGCTCAACGAGGCCATGCTCGCCGTTAAGACAGAGGGCTTGGTGGGTACCCTCAAAAACCGCATCCCCTTTGCCATCCGCATGATGGCAGCCGGCAAAATGAACCCGCTTCATGCCCTGGGCGGCAAGCCCGTGGATGGCATCGAGGACGTGCGCAAACTCTATGAAATCGCACAATCAGAGAAGCCAGAGCAATCAGAGAAACCAGAGGAAGAGGAGCTCTAAGCCATGACCAAGAAACTGCGCTATGCGTTCTTTCCCGGGTGTACGCTCAAAAGCGCCGCAAGCGAGCTTGAGACTTCCACGATTCTCACCTGCCAAAAGCTGGGCATAGAGCTTGTAGAGATAGACGGCTGGACCTGTTGCGGCGCAAGCCAGGCGCAAGATGTGGACGATTACTTTGCGCTGCTGGTCAACGCACGCAACCTCGCTTTGGCAGAGGCACAGGGCTTTGATCGGATTATGACCGTTTGCAACACCTG
>CAYQLX010000031.1:3420-17437 GCA_964418305.1 uncultured Coriobacteriaceae bacterium
AACAGCGTCGACTTTTCGCAGCGCCTAGCCTGCTGCGGCTTTCACTCAATCTATCCGGCAGAAAGAGAGGCCGAGCTAGCCAACGGCGCAAGCTGTATCGCTGCGCGCGAGCAAGGTGCCGATTGCATCGTCACCCCGTGCCCGCTGTGTCACTTTGCCTTGGACATGTGGCAGGCAGATAGCCAAAAGCTCTACGAGCAAGACATCACCATGCCCGTCTTGCACCTGCCGCAACTTGTGGGGCTGGCGCTGGGCTTTACGCCCAAGGAGCTGGGCATCAACAAACACGTCGTCAATGCCACACGCATGCTCAAAGGGAAGCTAGGCTGAGCGGCCTGTCGGGGGCATGTGCTGCGGAACGCCTCGCGCCACCAAATAGCTTTAGTCTAGGTGGCGTTGAGCGAAGCGCACGAGCGCCCGCAAGGCGCGAGCAGCGGAGCGTGCTGGAGCAGCACATGCCCCGACAGGCCGCGCAATCCGACCCGCGCTCCGCGCTCATCACCTAAACGAGCTCGCAGGCGCCCTCTCCCACTATCTCCTCAATACGGCGCAGGAGCTCTTGGCTTGCCACGTTGACGCCCAAGGGCAGCTCGGCGCGGAACTTGCGTCCGTCTGCCTGCTCGATAAAAAGCGTCACCGGCTGCGCGCCTGGATAGCTGTCAAAGATTGCCGACAGCTTGCCCATGGTGTCGTTGCTAAAGCGGTCGCTTCTCACACGCACGTTGAGCGCATTGGGGCCGCTTGCGCCTTGCGCCTGACCCTCGAGCTCGAGCGGCTCGCACTCGTAGCCTATGACTTGGATGCCGCGATCACTGCGCTCGAGCTTACCGCGCAACTTGACGACCTTGTCCTCTTCTAGCCAATCCTTGCAGGTGGCAAGCGTCTTTGCCCACATGACGCAATCCACGCTGGCCGTCATGTCCTCTATGGTGAGCGTGGCAAAGTTGTTGCCCGCCTTAGAAACCCTCTGCTGCAGCGCCGTCACCAAGCCGGCCACCGTGATGTTCATGCCGTCGCGGGCCTTGCCCTCATCTGCGAGGTCTGCAATCTCCATCGTGGCGGCGCGCTCCAAGAGTTTGGAGTAAGGCGACAGCGGATGGTCGGACACGTAGATGCCCACAATCTCCTTCTCAAAATCGAGCTTCACGCGGCGCTCCCACTCAATACCGTCTGGCTCGGGGATGTCTTCTGTAAAGCCGGCGTCTTCGTCTTCTTCTTGCGCGGACTCTGCAAAGAGGTCAAACATCGACACCTGCCCGTCCTCTTTGTCCTGGCGGCGGCGCTGCGCTTGCTCGAGCAGGCCGCTATCGTTAACCAAGCTCCACAGCTGACGGCGCGTATAGCCGGTCGAGTCAAAGGCGCCGGCCTTGATCAGCGCCTCAACGATGCGCTTGTTGGCTGCCTCTGCCGGCATACGATACAAAAAGTCATGGAGGCTCTCAAAGGGGCCGTTCTCCTCGCGTTCTGCGATGATGATGTCGACGACCTTCTCACCCACGCCGCGCAGGCCCGCAAGGCCAAAACGCACGCCCTCGGGCACGGCCGTAAAGTCACGCCGCGAGATGTTGATATCGGGCGGCAAGACAGCGATGCCGTCCTTTTTGCAGGCGTTGACGTAGTGGACGATTTTCTCTGTCTTGCCCATGTAGCTGGACAAAACGGCGGCCATGTACTCGTGCGGGTAGTACGCCTTGAGCCATGCCGTTTGCATGACCAAGATGGCATACGCGGCAGAGTGGGATTTGTTAAAGGCGTACTCCGCAAACTTGAGTACATCGTCCCAAATCTGCTGAGCAATCTCACGTTTGTAGCCGTTGCGCACGGCGCCGTTGAGCCAATGGTTCTCCATCGTCTCTGTGTTGCCGTCGGCCCATTGCTGCTCGACCTCGCGCATGAGCGCGACCTTCTTTTTGGCCACGGCCTTGCGCACCTTGTCGCTCTCTCCCACCGTAAAGCCGCACATCTCGACCGAGATGCGCATAACCTGCTCCTGGTAGACCATGGTGCCGTAGGTGTCTTCCAAGATCCACTTGAGGCGCTCGTCGTAATAGGCGATGGGCGTAAGGCCCTTTTTGCGATTGACAAAGTCGTCCACCATGCCCGCACCCAAAGGACCGGGCCTAAAGAGCGCGATGGTAGCCACGATATCGCTGTAGCAGTCGGGCTGCATGCGCTTGAGCAGCGCCGTCATGCCGTCTGACTCGACCTGGAACACGCCCGCGCAATGCCCCGAGCACATGAGCTCAAAGATCTTTGGGTCGTTAAAGTCAACCTGCTTGTCTAGGTCTATGTCCAGGCCGTAGTTTTCCTTGATGTTCTTTTTTGCCTTAGAGATAACGGTCAGCGTGCGCAGGCCCAAAAAGTCCATCTTAAGCAGGCCCATGTCGGCGGTCATAACGCCATCGTACTGGGTGATGATCACGCCGCCCTTGGTGTCTTTTTTGACGGGCACGTAATCGCAAACGGCGTCGCGGCAGATGATGACGGCGCTTGCGTGCACGCCTTCTCCGCGCGTGATGCCCTCAAGCGATTTTGCCGCGTCGATAATCTTGGCTGTATCTGCGTCTTGCTCGTAGGCCTCGCGCAGATCGGGGACCTCTGCCATGGCCTTGTCCAAGGTCATCTTTGGGTCATTGGGGATCATCTTGGATATCTTTTGGCTCACGTACACCGGGTAGTCCAGCACGCGCGCGGCATCGTTGACGGCCTGCTTGGCCTTCATTTTGGAGTACGTGATCACGTGGGCGATCTTCTCAGAGCCGTAGACGTCGCGCACATGCTGCACGACCTCTAGGCGCCGCTCATCGTCAAAGTCCATATCGATATCAGGCATCTCGGTGCGCTCGGGGCTCAAGAAGCGCTCGAAGATGAGGTCGTTTTCTAGCGGATCAAAGGTCGTAATGTCCAGCGCGTAAGAGATGATGGAGCCTGCCGCAGAGCCACGGCCCGGCCCCACGCCAATGCCGTTTTGCTTTGCCCAGCGCGTAAACTCCTGCACGATCAAGAAGTAGGCCGGAAAGCCCTTGCCGCAGATGATGTCATACTCGTGCTCAAAACGCTCCACGACCTTATCGGGCAGAGGATCGCCGTATCTCTCCTTCAAGCCGGCGATGGCCTCTTTGCGCAGCATCGTCTCATTGGTTTCTCCCTCTGGCAGTGGGAATCTAGGCAGGATGATCTTGCCAAACTCCAAGGTCACGTTGCATTTATCTGCAATCTCGAGCGTGGTGGCAAGGCACTCTGGGTGTTCTTTAAGCGCCTCTGCCATCTCCTCAGGGCTCTTCATGTAGAACTGATCATTGGAGAACTTCATGCGATCGGTGTCTGCCACGTGCTTGCCCATGCCAATGCACAGCATGAGGTCTTGCGTGTAAGCGTCCTCGCGCTTGAGGTAGTGCAGGTCATTGGTGCCCACGGTCTTGACGCCCACCTCGTTTGCGAGCTTGGTAAGCACGTCGTTGAGGCGCGGCTGCGATATGCCGTTATCGGTGACGATCTCTGGCCCTTGATTTTGGAGCTCGATATAAAAGTCCTCTTTGCCAAAGATGTCTATGAAGGTCTGGCACCACTCCTTGGCGACCTCGTACTCCCCGCGGTCGATGGATTTGGGGATGATGCCCGCAATGCAGGCGCTGGTAGCCAGGATGCCCTCGTGAAACTTCTTGAGGCTGTCCAAGGTGACGCGCGGCTTGTAGTAGTAGCCGTCTGTTGCCGCGTCACTCACGATGCGCATGAGGTTGCGGTAGCCCTGGTTGGTCTTGGCCAGCAAAATCATGTGGTAGAGCTCTGGTTTGCGGTCGCGGCGCAGCTCGTTATCTGGCGTGAAGTAGACCTCGCAGCCCAAGATGGGCTTGATGCCCTCGGCTACGGCGGCTTTGTAGAACTCGGCGCAGCCATACATGTAGCCGTGATCGGTTATGGCCACCGCCGGCATGCCCAGCTCTTTGGCGTACTTGCACATGGCCTTGACGCGCGTGGCGCCGTCGAGCATTGAGTATTCCGTATGCACATGCAAGTGCACAAAGCTGCCGTTGTCACGGCACGACGTGGGGATGGGGCCTTGGCCCTCACTCGCTGCCTTGATGATGTCAAACTGAGGGACTTCGTTGCCCATAGGGTTAAAGCTCCTCCCCTTCTTGGTCTGAGTCCAGCGCAACGGCGCGCGCATAGCCGCCGGCGCCGTAGTTGAGGCACTTGCTCACGCGGCTGATAGTGGTGGTAGAAACACCCGTCTGCTTTTGAATCTCTGTGTAGGGGACCTTCTTGGCCAGCAAGTGCGCCACCTGCAGGCGCTGCGACATCTCTGATATCTCCCTAATCGTGCACATGTCCATGAGCAGGGCGTAGATGTCATCAGGATTATCTAGTGCTGCAAAGGTGGCGAGCATGGCGTCTACCTCTGCTGTCCTGATCTTATCTTGGTCCATCGGTCACGCTCCTTTTGCACGCTTTGGTACGGCTGCGGCGCTGATGGCCTAGCAGCTTGGCAGTCGGGATAACAGTCCAATGCTACTACGCAGCTGCGACGCAAAACAGGCAGATTATGCGGATTCTAAAAGCGGTTTGCGCTCGCTTGCGACAGGCCTTGCGTGCGCGTAGGACACGCCTTGCGTCAGCGCCAATTAGCGGCACGGCAGTTCAACCCCGCAACTGTGCCAGCGCGCCCTTAAAGCGCGTCTGGGTCTTGGCGCTTGAGAATCTGACGATAGACGAGCAACCACACCACGCATACCGCAAAAGCAACAAGCGCAACGAATACAACTTCGTAGGAGCGCAGGTACAAAAGCTCGTACTGCAAGGCGATGCCACCGCCGCCCACGACGCCTATAACAGCCGGGACAATCCAGCTGCTGCCTTGGCGCGGGTTGCATGCAGCGGCATATCCGCCGCAAGCCGCCACAACGGCAAACAATCCAGAGAACCACACGATCGACGACATGGTCGTGCCAATCTCTTCTATCTGCAAAGTCAGGCTAAAGACGCAGGCGCTCGCGCCTATGGCGCAGACCACGACGCATATCGTGCGCGTAAGAATCTGAAGCGGCGTTACTTTGCTTTTGGTGTTGTTAGCTGTGTCCATAGCTGTGCATTATCGCGCAGCGCCGCCGATTAAGCCACCCCCGCAAGCCGCCCCTGCGGGCAGCGGTAGCCGTGGGCGGCAGAGGCTTGCGCGCATGCGACGAGGATGCAGCAGACAGTGCCGCGCACAGCGCCTAGAGCTCTATCTGCATGCCGTCGCGCGCGATAACCACGCGTCCGTCAAACTGCTTGACGTACTCCGCCAAAAGTTCCTCGGCATTCTCGTCCGGTTTGCAGATATGCGGCGCAAAGTGCGTGAGGTAGATTTTCTTGGCGCCCACCTCAAGCCCTTCTGCCACCGTTTGGCTCACGCTGTGGTGCGTCTTGTGATTGCCGCCATCCCCCCAAAACGTGGCATCCATAATCAGGTTATCCACGCCCTGCAAAAGCTCTTTGACCTCTGGCTTAAGCGCGGCAGTGTCGGGCGCGTAGAAGGTCCTAGAGCCGCTTGGCGCGCTAATCAAATAGCCATAGCTGCCGGGGCAGTGATCAACAGGCACGGCCTGCACTTTAAGGCCGTCAACCTCGCGCGTCTCGTAGTCGTCCATCTGATCGATGACAAAGCAGTCATCCATGTACTTAAACTCAGAAAACGCCTCCATCGCCGCAAAGGGGCTGGAATGGAAGGGCAACGGCGCGTCGCGGTAGAGGCGCACTAGGTACTCAAGCTCACCCAGGCCGCCCAGATGATCAAAGTGCGCATGCGTGAGAAACATCTCGTCTATGTCGCACACGTTCTCGCGGATTAGCTGGTGGCGAATATCGGGCGGTGTGTCGATGAGGACGTTTGCGTGCCCGCGGATAATCACACCCGTGCAGCCGCGGCGCAGCGAGGGGTTCTTGCGCGCCGCCTCACAGGCCTTGCAATGGCAAAAGAATGCTGGCACACCGCAGCCGCTCGTCGTGCCCAAGAAGGTGAGCGTGTGCTTAACCGGCGCACTACGGAAGGGCTGCGCTCCGCAATCGGCACGACCCGGGCACATATCGCACTCAAACTTTTGCTCGTCGGCTATGACGTCCCAATCGCAACGCAAAAAGCCGCACGAGTCATAGAACCCGGCGGCGTAACCTTCGGATACCAGGCGCAAATCGGGGTGGATCTTGAGGGCATCGGCTAAAAGCGCGCGCCCCACGCCCATGCCGCGCACCTCATCAAAAACGACGATGGGGCGCACATACCACGCGTCATCCGACAGCTGCTCGAGGCGTATCGCGCCGTACAAGACGTTGTCGGGCGTTAGGGCCACGCGTATGCCCTCTACCGTCTTGACATCCCCAAAGCCTTGCTCGGCAAACAGCTGGCGAATAAGCGCCAAGTCCTGCTCGCGAGCGTCGGTAATCCTCCAGGCGGGTGTGATCATAGATGCTCCCCTCGTCTTGCTTTTAAACATCAAAGCCGCACGCGTGCGACGCCTGCGCACACAGTGCGCTGCAAACTAGCTAAGCTCGTCAAAGACCCCAAAGGACGATCTGCCCTGCATGAGCAGCGGTTGCCCCTCGCGCGATTGCGCTGCAAGAACGCGGCCCACATAGAGCTCGTGATCCCCAAAGGTGTGGCTTTCAACAAGCTCGCACTCTATCCAGCTCATAGCCTGCCCCACGCGCACAGCGTCTATGCGCTGGGCCGGCTCTTTGGCAAGGCCGGCTGCCGCAAAGCGTTCGGGCTGGTCGGAGCCCTTCTTGCCGCAGGCAACAGCGATATCTTGCGCTCCCGCGGGCAGAACATTCACGCAAAAGCAGCCGCCTTGGACTATGGCTTGCGCCGTCCTGCCACTAGGGCGCAGGCACACGCCGATGAGACTCGGCTCATGGCTTAAGGGGTTTGCCCAGGCGCAGGTGGCCACGCAATCGCCTTGCGTGTCTTTTGCCGTGACGAGCGTAATCGTCGTGGGCGTGAGCAACGTGGCAACTTGGTTGCCCTCAAAGCTTTGCAAGTCCATGGCAGCAGCTCTCCTTTCCAACATGCTCGGCAAACGCTGCGATGCGGGCCGCACAGGCGACACACAGACGCGCCTTCATCGCCCGCAGCGCCGCAGCACCTGCGTTGCAGCGCACGCACGCTACATAATCGGCTCGACGTAGATCTTATTACGCGAATCCGGGATGGTCTTTTTGGCCAGCTCGGTTGCGCCGGCTGCTATGGTGGCGAGCCTGTTGGTGGGCACGCCCATCCACATCATGTCCTCGCCCACGTCGGTTGCCGCGCGGCAGCCGTAGCATCCAAAGGTGATGTTGGGTCTGTCGTCGCGCAGAGGCATGAGCACGGCCTCGACGCACATCGAGTTAAAGCCGCTTGCCGCAAACTCGTGGCGATGCCCGTCGTAGTAGCTCATCGACATAGAGAGCCACATCATCTGCTCGGGCGTGCCCGTAAAGACGACGACCTCTGGGTCGCGCGGGGTCTTGGCCAGCGGCGTGACCATCGTGGCACGGCGGCTGTTGGGCGGGAAAACCGGACGCTCGGCCACCATCTTGGCCGCTGCCTGTGCGTTGACGACCTTGTGGAACAAAACGTAAATCTCTCCGGTGGCAAGCTTTTCTGGCACGCCGGTCATGCCAAAGATGCTCGTGCCGTCCGGGCAGGAGTGCCTAAAGGGCGGCTGCAAGATGCTCGCACCGCGGCGCGCCGCCATCATCGCCTGACAAAAGCGCAGGTTCTGCGCCGGGATGGGGCAATCGGGCAAAAGCTCGTCTTTGCCTATAAGGCTCACGGCTACCGGCTGCCAGCGCAGGCCCAACTTGTCCATGATAATGCGCTGGTAGTTGGCATATTCTTCCTGCTTCTCCTTTGAGATGGGCTTGGCGCGCTCTTCCCCAGACAGCGTCGCGTCAAACGACGAGCCACCGGTAGACTCAATGCGTATAGAGCGCGTGGGGCAGTTGCCGGCACAGGTCGTGCAGCCCACGCAAGCATCCGGGTTTACGGCAACGGGCACGCCGTCTTGCATCTCCAGCACATAGCAGGGGCAAAACGCCGCGCACAAGCCGCAGTGCTTGCATCTGCTGTCATCGTGGAAGAACTCGTACTCTGCCATGTTGAGCGTTTCCTCTCTCCTTTTGCTCTGCTTGCAACGCGCGCGCCGGCGCAAGGCTTACTCCGTAGGCCCCGTGCCCCACATGTCGTAGATGCGCTCGCCTGCTGTGTTGGTCATTTGGTAACTGCAAAACGGGATAACACGCCCGTCCTTCATCGCCACAGTCATAGAGCATTCCGCCATGCGCTCGGTGGTCGTGGTCATCGCGTCCATGTAGTTCATGATGATGACGCTCACGCCGCGCGCCAAATCGACGCCCTTCTTGTAGAGGATATCCGGCAGGACCGATCCCTGCGGGCTTGTGGGGTCAAAGAGCTCCAGGTACTCGTCGCGCGTAAGGCCGCGCGTGGCAGGGATGTAGCTTTCTGGGTTGGCAGGATCGCGCACGAGGAAGGTACCTGTGTCGCACAGCGGGTCGCTGCAACCCAGGGGCATGATGTCTTGCACTTGGATGCGGCCGCCCGTTTGCTCGGGCAAACAAAAGATCGTGTCTCCTGCGGTATAGGGGGCGTAGTTGCTGGGCTCAAAGCGCCCGCTCGTAAAGGCAGGCTGCAATGCCACGCCAATCACCACGTCGGAGTTCTTCCACGCAAAGTCTATGACCTCTCCCACGCGATCGTCATTGACGCCTTTGACGATGGTCATGCACAAGACCACTTGGATGCCCACCTCGCGGCAGTTCTCGATGCAGGCGAGCTTGTCGGCTAGCATCGCACGGCCACAGATGGACTCGTACGGCATCTCGTCGATGCCGTCAAAGCTCAGGTATATGCCCGTGATGCCGGCAGCCACCAAGGCCAGCAGGTAATCCTGGCTGCGCCCTATGACGATGCCGTTCGTGTTGACCTCTATGCCCGTAAAGCCGTGGGCGCGCGCCGTCTTTACAATCTGCGGCAAATCGCTGCGTACGGTGGGCTCACCGCCTGTGATCTGCAGGCCTGTCTCGGGCCCGACCTTCTCTGCCAAGGTGGTGATGAGGCCCTCAATTTCCTCGAAGGTGATGCCATCGGTGGGAAAGTCTGCGCTCATAAAGCACACGGGGCACTTGGCGTTGCAGCGGCGCGTTACCTCTATCTCAACCAGAGTGCCGCGACGCAGGTGCCTCTTGCACAAGCCACAGCTCTTGCAGCAAGCGTCTGTGATTGGGTGATCGTTCCACTTGGGTGCGGTGGATTTGGTATGCATGCTGCGCAGCCAGGTGTAGTGGTCCTTATCTGGCCACACGTAGGTGACGGTCTGTCCGTGCTCGGGGCAGGTGCGCTCCATCCAAACCTTGCCCTGCTCATCGGCATAGACTTGGGCGGGCAGAGTCTTTAAGCAATGCGGGCACAGGGCGTGCACCTTATGCAGTGGCGTATGTGACATACAGCTCTCCAAAACTGACGATAAAAACAAGGCAGCAGGCTGCTTTGCGGCGATAAAGCGCCAAGCTGCCTGCAACCTTCAGCGAACACAAACTAGCGGATGTGGCCCTCGGTCTCTTGGGCGTCGAGCGCAGCCGCCTGGTCGCCCGTGTTGTCGTCGTCGTCAAAGTACTGACGCGGATCGTGGTTCTCGTTGGGGGGCGACACCGGCTTGATGCCAATGGCGTCTGCCCACTCCAAGACGCGGCGGGGTACGTAGATGCCCGTCTGGTACTTGGCGGATTCACGCAAAGCACGCGCGCAGCTCAAGCAATGAGCAAGGTCTTCAATCTCGTCGACATCTGCCACAGGGGCCAGATACGCGCTAGGAATCTCTTTGGCCTCGAGCTTCTCGTAGTAGCCATCGAGCGCCGGACGCCCGCTCATGTTGTAGTAGATGCCCTGGTGATTGATGGGTGTGTCAAAGTTAAAGCCCACCAAAGAGGTGCCGCACTCCTGGCACGGGGCGCACACAAAGCCCGGCGTGCCCACCGTCTCTGCAAAGTACTGCAGCCACTGGAACGCCTGGGTCACATGGGCGCGTGGCAAAGTGGGGATGTCTGCGCCGATGGAGACGATAGCCTCGTAGCCTTGGTCGAATATCTCCTGAAACGCCATGTCAAAGTGATCATCAAAGGTAGCGCCGTGGTCTGTCATGTAATGGACCTCGCGCGGCCAGCCAGATATGGTCTCTATCGTCTCACGCATGAGGTCGACGTTTTTCTCGGGCGTGGTAGAGATAAAAAGATCATAGCTGCGCTTGGGAGCACCGGGGTTAGCGGCGAGCTCCTGCGCGTTGAGCGCATCCAGATCGTCCATGCACCACATGGCGAGCTCTGTCACGTCCCACAAGCTGCGCTTGAAGAAGGCAGCTGCCTGCTCTGGGGTAAACACGCCTCCGCGCTCGCGTGTGAGCCTGGTCTTTACCAAGCCGGGGATCGGCGGCTTGCTAAAGATGAGAATCGCGTACTTTTTCTCCATGGACCTATCCTTTCCTCTTTATACGGCATGGGATGCCGTTGTAAATCCACGTCCCAATCAAGGGCTCGGGCTCCATATCAACTGTTCCCCTCGTCAAGAGGTTGACGTTGTTCTCATAGCAGCCGGACAGCCCCGGCTCGCCCATAGTCTTTTCAGGGTACCACCAACCGTACTCGGCCGACGCCACGTCGTCGACCATATCCGTGATGCAAACGTAGAGGGTTATCTGCACGTTAGGAGTGTCCACGCGCGACACTAGGCACGCGTCGTCTTGGGCAAGGCCCAGGCGCTGCGCCGTAGCAGCCGACATCTCAATCGTGGGCTTGGGGTGCGCCTTCCTAAAGCTTTCTACCTCAAAGTAGCAGCTCGCCCAATAGGGCTGCTTGCGCGCGCCGGTAATGAGCGTCACGCAATCGCCGTCGGGGCGCCACGCGCCAGGCACGCTGCCCTCTTTGCCGCTGGCGCCCTCTATGGGGGCATGCACCCCCGGCACAGGGAACCAGCTGGCCACAAGGCCTGCGCCCAAATCATCCAAGAACGGATTGGCGAGCTCTATCTTGCCGCTTTGTGTGGCAAAACCCATCTGCTCGCCTGTCTGCGAGTTGGGGTACAGGTGCTTGTAATACGACGACGGTCCAGCCGACATGCCTATCGTCTTGAAGCTCTCCCAATCCATCCCCACGCGCTCGACCACGCGCGTAAGCTCTTGCGTGAGGTTTTCTGCCGGCCACAAACTCGGGTCCTGCCCCATAGCAAGACCCAACTCCCTGAAGATCTGGTAGTCCTCCTTGCGCTCATACTGCGGCTCAACCGCCGCAGGACCGCCGTAGCAAAAATCGCTCACGCCACCTTGGGCCTGAAACACCGGACGCTCCACGGCGCTTGCTGCAGGCAGGATGTAGTCGGCCATCTGGCCAGTGGGTGTGATGATGTAGTTGAGGTCCACCACCAGCTCCATGCTCTGCAAAGCCTCGTGCACAAGCCGGGTATCCGCGTAGGTGACCATGGGGTTTGCCGCGTTACAAAAAAGCGCGCTCACGCGATAGGGCTCCCCCGTGATTGCGGCGTTCCACACGCGCACGGGCAGGACGCTTGTGAGGTAGCGCATGGGCAGATAGCGCCCGTGCGTTGCTAGGCGCGGCCACACACGCGCATAGCCCGTGTAGCTCTGCAGGCCTTTGTCCTCGTTGAGCCCGTGCTCGCGCGACTCCATGGGCAAATCGGCGCTCATCTCAAGCTCAAGCTCGCTCATAAAGCGCGGATACGTGTTGATATGGCAGCCGCCCGGCACGTCGACGCAGCCCACCAGCGCTCTGAGCGATGCCAGCACTCTGTGCAACGGCGCTACGTTGGGCCCTATCTGGTCCACGCCGCGGCCGCTGATAAGTGCGCTGGGCAGGTTACTGCCAAACAGGTGCGCTGCCTTGCGGATGTCATCTACACTGCAGCTCGTAATTGTTGCGGCCTCATCCAGCGTGCGCGCAAAGGCCGCCTGCTTAAACTCGTCAAACCCGTAGCACCACTCGTCCACAAACTCGCGATCGATTAGATCTTCCTCGATCAAAACGCGCGCCATGGCATAGGCGAGCACGGTGTCGGTTCCCGGGTATGGATGCAGCCATACGCTTGCGTGGCGTGCCGACATGCACAGGCGCGGGTCCACGACGATTAGGTTGCCGCCGTTTTTGGCAAACTGCGAGATATTGCTCCAAAACAGCGAGTTGTCGCTTTCTGCCGGGTTGGTGCCCCACAGGATGAGGCAGCCGGTCTCATCCGGCCTAAAGTCGCACTCTATGGACCAGCCGTAGGTGAGCGTGTCCATCCAGATGCGCGGGTTCCAGCAGATGGGACCTATGCCCATGTTGTTGGGACTGCCCAGCAAGTTCATAAAGCGATGCAGCGGCCAGTAGACCGTGTGCGGGCCGCCGATAGCACTTGCCACCGTCCATGGGCCGTACTCGTCTACCAGCGCCTTCAAGCGCGTTGAGATATCGCTTATGGCCTCTTCCCAGCTCACGCGCTCAAACTTGCCGCTACCGCGCTCTCCAACGCGGCGCAGGGGATAGTTGACGCGGCTCTCGTCGTAGAGCTTGTCGATATTCATGCGCCATCTGCGGCAGCGCGACACGATCTTAGTGTCGTAGGGGTAGCGCGTCGGGTCCGGGATGAGCTCTACCACCTTGCCGTCTTCTATAACGGCATCAAACGCGCACAGATAGCCACAGTAATGGCAGTTGGTCTTCCTTGTCTGCTTTGTCATTTCTTGCCTTGGTACCTTGCCTTTGGCGCCGGTTGCGCCCTAGAGCATAGCCTCGTCGGTGGAAAGCAGCCCGTCTGCCTTGGGATCTTTGTACATCCTGTTCACGCAGTCGTAGACGTCGGGCCAATAGATTTCTATGTCAAAGACGAGCTCGAGGTAATGCTTCACGGGCTTGGTAGACTGGCCCCTCTGCATCGAGTTCACGCAGCTAAAGCACGTGGAAACGAGCACATCGGACTCTACGGCGTCGATCTCTGCCAAGCGCTGGTTGCGTCGATACTCGCAATACGCAGGCGCATAGGCGCTCACCATGCCGCCGCCTCCGCAGCAGATGGTGTGCTCTTCCTGATGAGCAAGCGGGCGCAGCTCCCAGTTGCTAAACATCTCGCGTACTGCCTTGCCGTAGGCGCAATCGCTGCGGTCATAGCAGGCGTCGTGGATGGAGTAGGTGCCCGTGCCGGGTATCTTCACGCCGGCCTCAACCATCAAGTCTGGCAAGCGAACGAGCTTTATATCCGTGCCCTCGAGCAGCTGAGGCAGCTCATAGCCGCAATGCGGGCAGACGATAACGAGCCGCTTGATGCCCAGCGATTTCAAATACGCAACAACAGCCTTGCGGTAAACCTTAAACTCGTCAAAGAAGCCCGTGTCAAAGAAGGTAGCGCCGCAGCAGATGTTGAGCTTGCGGCTAGCGATTTTTTGCTCGCGCAGCCACTCGAAGGCCGCTTTTGTGAGCTGCGGGGAATAGCTGTCGAGTGAGCACCCTGGGAAAAACGCCGTCTTGTCGGCAGTGGCGTCTCCCAAAAGCTCGCCTTCAATCTGTGAGAACTTCTCGATATCGCCTTCCTGCATGCCTTGCGTCATAGAGAAGAGGTTGTAGCGAAGATCCGTCCTAAAGTGGCGGTAGTTGGGCCTAAGCTCTGGTTTTTGCGATAAGAGCTCGGCGCGGGCGGGCTTCATGCCGTCTATCGCCTTGAGCCCAACAGGGCAATCAACCGTGCAGCGATTGCACAAAGCGCAGGTGTAGGGGAAGTGCTCATAGGTGGGGTCATGATCGAGCACGGCTTGGCACACGTCCCCCAAACAGACCGGCGTACTGTAGTTGCCACAATCGGTTTGCGAGCACATGCCGCACCTCACGCAAGCGTCCGAGAACTCCTGCAAAGCTGCCTTGTAATCGAGCATGAAAACCCTCTCCTCTCCCTCGTATCGCAACTATAGATAATACCTGCGTTGCACGTTGCGTGCCATGCTCAAAA
>CAYQLX010000032.1:0-17336 GCA_964418305.1 uncultured Coriobacteriaceae bacterium
GTGGAGCCGGATTATCTATCTCAATTTTGAAGACGAGCGCCTGGCGGAGTTTGGTGTCGAGGATTTTAACGATATCCTCGCAGTGCAAAGCGAGTTGAGCAGCGAGCGCGGCTATTTCTTCTTCGATGAGATTCAGAATATCGACGGCTGGGAGAAGTTTGTTCGCCGTCTTGCTGATGCCGGGGAGCGTGTCTGGATAACCGGCAGCAACGCAAAGATGCTCGCAAGCCAGATCGCCACGACGCTTGGCGGTCGTTTTCTTGTGAAACATGTAACGCCGTATCGCTTCGATGAGTACCTGGATGCGTCAGGCGTGCCCCATGGGCCAGAGGTGCTGTATTCAACTAAAGGCGCAGGGTCCGTCGCCGGTGCGTTCGATACGTTTTATCGCAACGGCGGCTTCCCTGAGTCACTGCGCTATCTATCCGCACGCGAGTATGTTGAGAGCGTCTATCAGAAGGTGTTGCTTGGGGACCTCGCCGCACGCAACGGGGTGAGGAACCCGGATGTCTTGCGCGTGCTTATGAAGAAAGTCGCAGAGGCCGTCTGCAATGAGACCTCGGCGACGAGCTTGCATGGTATGCTGCGCGCTATCGGCTACGACATCAGCAAGAGCACGCTTCTGGATTATCTGAGCATGGCTCGAGAGGCGTATCTGCTGTTTGACATCAAGAATACGGTGGCAAAGTTTGTGGAGCGCGAGGGCAATCCCAAGCGCTACTTCAGCGATAACGGGCTGCTCAATTTGTTCTTGGTGGGCAGAGAGCCCGCTCTTCTTGAGAACGAGGTCGCTGTAGCGATGCGCGATGTGTTTGGCGAGGAGCTCCATTATCTTAAGTCGCCCAAAAACGGCATTGACATCGATTTCTACGTTCAGGGGCAGGGCCTTGCGGTTCAAGTAGCCTTTGCGCTCTCTGAAAGCGCGCGGTCTCGTGAGCTTTCAAGCCTTGTCAAGCTTGCGAAAGTCGACGATACAGCGCAGCGTTTTGTGGTTGTCACCAAAGAAGATGAGGATGAGGTCATAGAGAATGACGTCCGCATAGAGGTGTTGCCCGCCTGGAAGTTTTTGCTGCAAATCCCGGGTCTTGTGAGCTAGCCAAAAAGTTCGCTGATTGCAAGGGTGTGTTATTCGAGGGTTTAGTGACTTGCGTTCGCAGGCCGGGTCGCAACGCTACAGGTACGGATGCTTGCGTTTGCCGGGCTCTTTGCCGCAATACAGACCGTACGGATCGGCGATCCAGTAGCTCTTGCCCACTTTGACGCGGCACCACTGATGCGACCACTGATTCTCATTCACATGCTCAAATTTGATCCCCAGGATGTTGAGGCACAGCCCGGTAGTCCTGGCGCAGCCCGCGCAGCTCGCGCGCTTGAGGCACAGGTAGCCATAAGGGTCGTTGTAATGTGGCTTGTTGGACGTGTAGCTCATGTTCTTGTCAAAGAACTCCCTGAGCGCGCTGGTCACATACTGTAGCTTTTGCTTCTTGGAGAGGTCGCCCGCAGGCGTGACAATCTTGAGCGCCTTGGCGTAGGCCTTCTTGAACTGCGCCTTGGTCATGTACTTGCGGTAGTTGTTGTAGCACTTGAGCTTGGTCATCTTTACTGGCTTGAACCTGCTCTTTTTGATGGTGATGTTGAAGACGCGGTCCACGTTGTCCTTGCACGTAAGCGTTACGGTGGTCTTTCCCGCTTTGAGCATGGTGAGCGTAAGGACGCCGCCTTTGAGCTTAAGTTTCACACGCGATTTATCGTAGCTTTTCTTGGCAACCTTGTAGCCAAACGTCGTCTGGCGTATCTGGTTGACGTAGGCTGTGAGCTTTGTGGTCTTTGTTTGGCGGGCGTCGTCAGTGGTCGAGTCAGAGGACGAGTCTGCGGAGCTGCCGTCAGTTGCGGAGTCGTTGCTGTTACTGTCATCTGCGGCGTCGGCACCAATCGTTGATGCATCGGTTGTAGAGTCGGCAAGCGCGGGCGCTGCCATGACCATGCTGCCGCTTGCTGCTAGCGTTGCCGCCAATACCCAAGAGATAGCTGCTGTGCGCTTCTTCATCCTTGCTCCCTCGTCCTTCTGCCTGTGGCTTGTGTCCACATCTCGCCAAGCCCCGCCATTATCGCACGCCCTTAGTGCAAAGCAGGGTGCGCTTGGGAGAATTACAGGAGCTCAGAGCCATATCGCCTTGCTAGAAAAACAACGGCACCTCGTCTTTGAGAAACTCCTCCAAGCCGCACGCGCCCGCCGCAGCACCGCCGACAACGATTCGCTTGGCGCTGGGATTAGCAGCAAGGAATTCTGCCATGCCGCTTTGACGCTTTTCTCTGCCGCTCTTTACCTCGATTGCAGAAAGCGAGCTAAAGCCACTCGAGACGATGAAGTCGACCTCTTTGTCTCCATCGCGCCACCAAAAAACATCTAGACCCTCTTCTGGAGCGCGCGCAAGGAGATGGGCGCCCACTGCGGATTCAACAAGCCGGCCTCGTAGATCTTTTTCTCCCAAATACCTGCTCTTGCTGATGCCGCTAACAGCTGTCATAAGCGACGTGTCATAGACCATGAGGCGTGGAGAACTCTTACGCCGTTTGAGCTCCTTGTTATCAAACTTATGCAGCGCACAGAGCATGCCGGCTTTTCCCAGCAGATCTAAATAATGAGAGATCGTCACTGTGTTACCGGCATCCTGCAGCTGTCCCAACATCTTGTTGAAAGATAACTCCTGCGAGGAATATGCAGCTCCCAGCCTGAAAAGCGCCCGCATGAGAGCGGGTTTGCGAATATCTTCCAGCTCCAACACATCTCGAGAAATAGTCGGCTCGATAATGGCGTCTTTGACATAAGCCGTCCAACGCGCGTCATCGTCAGCAAAACGCGCTGCACCCGGATAGCCGCCGTAATACAAAAAATCATCGGACGAGAACCCAAAAGCCTCGGAGCATTCCCTGTAGCTCCAATGTGGTGAGCGAATAATCTCAAAGCGCCCCATGAGAGAATCCTCCAAACCCTTATGGAGCAGTAGCGACGAGGAGCCGCTTAAAACAGCCCTGACAGGGGCATTGTTACGTCGGTCGGCGTCATAAAGTGATTTGACGACAACGGACCAATGGGGGATTTTTTGTACTTCATCAACAGCGAGAACAACCGGACATGACCCAGCTTTCGCCATATTGCGAGCTTGCTGCCACTCGGTTTTAAGCCATTCCTCGCTAGGCACAATCGCGTCATCCGCGCTCACATAGAGCTGTTCCATATCTAGTCTGGCCAAAGCTTGGGAAAGCATAGTGCTTTTGCCTGTTTGGCGCGGCCCCACGACAACTTGCATCAGAGGGTTATCGAGCTCTTTCACACGATCGACGATTGTGCCCACATAGTGGCGCTCAAACATTTGTATCTCCAAATTCTCACTGTACTGAGTATTTTTTCTCATTGTACTGAGTAAAATTTCTCAATACAACTAGAATTTAGTAGCTACAAAAGAAGTTCCGAGGCACTAAGCCTTGCCGCCTAGCCCCACTTCGCGATATCCACGATGCGATTAATACGCCACTCGAGCGCCTCTCGGATATAGGGCAGGCGCTCTGCTATCTCGTCGTTTCTCGACAAAATGTCGATCGCCTGGTCTGCAAAGCCGTCAAGTGCGCTGACATCAACCCAGCTCATATCCTCCACCAGCAGAAGCTGACGCGCGGGGCTCGCGAAGAATTGTTTTGACTCGAAGCTGTGCTCGCCAGCCTTAAGTTTTGCCAAAGGCACACCGCACCAAAGGCTCGACCCAGAATCGAAGATTGGCGCGCAGCGACATTCGAGCGTATCGACGTTTCGGATAAGGCCGAAGTTGCGATGGTGCCTATCGGAGTTGGCGATGATGTCATCGCAGACAATCATGCGCGCGAGCGAATTCTCGGCGTGTTGCACTCCAAGGTTCTTTGCGCAGGCGAGGTAATGTTGGTAGCCGTCGCTGAAGAGCGCCTCGTCAAAGAGCCGCTCAACATAGACAGCCGGAACATACTCCTCGTCATCGGCGAGGAAATTCTCGCATATGCTCGTAAAGCCAGCACTTGTTTCCTCTGCTTGGTAGCGTACGAACTGGACGCTGTCTAAAAGGCGTTCATGCAATGCCGTTGCCACGACCTCGTTAAGGGGTTCTTGACACAAAGCGGTGCCGCCCTTTACTAGGACGCGGCGGCCATTGCGAATCTCCCAAGTCTTTGTGAGGTTCCCGTCTGACGTGTTGTCAGGGTGCGGAGCACCTTTCCTCTTGGCGATGGACACAGGCAGCAGCAGGGCGGCGATTGGCTCTATGTCGTTGTCGAAGAAATTGATGCTCTTCCACTCAAGCCCGCTGCCGTTGGGCCTGACCCAGTATTGGTCGCTGAGAGACAGGCCGAGGTTGCGCTCGAGCAGCTCTTCGGGAACAGCGCAGCCGGACTCGCGAAGGAGCCGGTCGATATGAGCGCGGGTGTTTGGGATACCGCGATGGCGCCACCAATCGTTAAGCGCGGGCAGCGGCAAATTTTTGCCCATGCCGATTCCTATGGGTGCACGTTGCAGGTCAAACAGCTCCTTGACCTTGGAAAAGCGCCTCTCCCGCGTATCATAAACAAGCTCGGCAACCTCATGGGTGCGGTTCATGAGCGTGAGCGCAACTTCTCCTTGAGCTTTGCCGCTGACAGGACGCCCACCTTTCTTGCTCACGTTGGAAAGCCTCTGCGCGACCGAGTCCTCGCTGATAAGCCAAACGCCGGATACCTTCTGAGCATCCAAAGCCCCTGTTCTTGCTAGCTCGGTCACGCGACGCGTGCTCAACCCGAGGCGCTTTGCAGCTTCATTCGCAGAGATCATGACAGCCTACTTCAATAAAAGGGTTCCTACATCGGAATAGTTTTCTACAGAATACCACGTATAGAAACTATTCCGGATACGGAACCCTTTTTTGTTCTAACGAACAGAACGAGCTTTCTGCTTTAGGAGCAACAAAGCCTTACACAGCTCTATCTGAAGAAATTGCATCATGTTGCAAAAAATTCAGATAGAGATTTCCAAACCAAGCACGTCCTTCCCGCCCACTAGTCGTGTGGGGAGTCCGTGTAGTGGACCTCCTCGAAGAACTCCTCAAAGGTAGTAGGGGTGCACTCCGGCAAGATGCGCTCCATCTTGTTGAGGCCGTCTATCGCAGTCATCTCGTCTTTGCTAAGCGTCAAATCAAACGCTTTAAGGTTATCGGCGATGCGTTGGGGCTTTGAGCTGCGCGGTAGCGGTACAAAGCCGTGCTGCATATGCCAAGCGCTGATGACCTGACCTTGGTCTGCGCCGTGCGCTTGCGCGATAGCTGCTATGACCGGGTCACCAAAGCACTTGCCGCGTCCATAGGGCGACCAGCTCTCGACCACGATGCCGTTGTTTGCCAGATACTCGATGAGCTTCACATCACAGAAGTAGGGGTGGTTCTCGATCTGATCGACAACGGGCATTTCATCGCCATCGGCAGCAATCGCCGCCAAGTGCTCTTGCTCGAAGTTAGCCACGCCGATGCTTTTGACAAGGCCGTCTGCCTTCAGCTCTTGGAGCGTCTCCCAAGTCTTGCGGTAATGCCCGCTCACTGGCCAGTGAATGAGGAACAGGTCCAGCTGGTCAATGCCCAACGCGTCCAAAGTCTCCTCGCAGCTCTGGCGAACTTGGCCTGTTTGCTGGCGATCATTCCAGACCTTAGAGGTGATGAAGACATCTTTGCGCGCAACACCGCTTTGCGCCAGAGCCTCGCCGATGCTGCGTTCGTTTGCGTACATGCGCGCGCAATCCAAGTGGCGATACCCTGCCTCGAGCGCACAGAGCACGGATTCCTTGGCTTGATCTCCAGCTTCCAACCCGTAGGTTCCAAAGGCGAGGCGCGGTATGCGCGCTCCGTCGTTGAGTAGGATGCCTTGCTCGATTGACCACGGCTGGTTGCTCATAGTGCCCTCCTCTTAGAGCTTACGCCTTTTTGCGATGCTAAGGCGCGCCTGTGTTCTGCCGTGCGAGCCCACCGTGCTCGCCGCATCAGCTGCTGATAATTGTAGTCTCACTGCCGTTGTGATGGGAGCAAAGGAAAGGGCCTTTCAAACTTGGCGATTTAGAAAAGCTGCATGATTGTCGACCTTGGGACGGCTTGATGGGTGTACACTTGTTCGGTAAAAGTCGCACAGCGCGTCTGTAGGGGAGGGGTGAAATGCCGATGCCGCAGTTTCAGCTTGAGTACCGCGTACCGTATTGCTTTGAGCAGCTGCTCTCATTTTTTGATTCTCGTACGATGGTTGGCGTCGAGCTTGTGCAAGACGGCACCTATGCACGCACTGTGCGCTTGCAATCTTTAGACGGTAAAGAGTTCACGGGTTGGCTCAAAGTACGCGACGATGTGTCGCATAACTGCTTGCAGCTTGAGATGAGCGAGTCGCTATTACCCGTGCGTGACCAGGTGCTAGATCGCGTCAAGCTGCAGTTCGACGTTTCCTGCAATCCATCTGAGGTGCACGACGGGCTTGCTGGCTTGGATGATGTTGTAGCTGGCGCCAACGTTGTGGGTACGCGTCTACCGGGTTGCTTTGACTCGTTTGAGACGGCTTGCCGCGCGGTTTTGGGGCAGCAGGTTACGGTTGCCGCGGCAAACAAGCTCGCGGCTCGCGTAGTCCAGGCCTATGGCACGCCTGTCCAAACAGATATGCCTGCCCTCACGCATGTGTTTATGACGCCGCAAGAAGTCGCGGCTATAGACGATATAGAATCCGCCTTTGGGCAGCTGGGCGTTATCAAGTCACGTTCGCGCACTATTCAGAGCATTGCTCGCCTGCTTGTAAGCGGAGACCTCGACTTTGGACTCGATGCTGATGCCCAAGAGCAGATTGGCAAGCTTTTGGATATTAAGGGCATAGGCCCGTGGTCGGCTAACTATATAGCCATGCGCTGCCTGCACTATCCAGACGCCTTTTTGGAGACAGACGCCGGCATCAAGCACGCGTTGCCACAGTATGAACCTAAGGAGCGCTTGGCTTTAGCCGAGCAATGGCGTCCGTGGCGCAGCTATGCCAACATCTGTCTCTGGAACAGCCTGGCTCCCAAGGCTAAAGATTGATGACGCGGGGCCTTAGGGGATGCTAGTTGATTGTGTGTGTTACCGCGAAAGGGCCGCGGCGTGTATAGAAAAGGGGAATGACGATGATCTACTGCACAGAGTATAAATGCCCACAGCTAGGTGGCCTCGTACTGGGCAGTGATGGCGAGGCTTTGGTTGGCTTGTGGATGGACGGGCAAAAGTACTTTGCCCAAGGTTATGGGGACATGAAGCGCGACGATGGCCTTGCGGCGTTTAAGCCCGTGGTGAGCTGGCTCGACGATTACTTTGCCGGCGGCAACCCGGATACATCGAAGCTTATCCTCAAACCAAAAGGCTCGCCTTACAGGCAGCGCGTGTGGGGTAAGCTCCTTGAGATTCCCTTAGGCAAGCTGCGCTCCTACGGCGAGATAGGCAAAGAGATTGCCGAAGAAGACGGCAAGAGCAACTTTTCTGCCCAGGCAGTGGGCGGGGCTGTTGGACACAACCCCATCGGCATCATCATCCCGTGCCATAGGGTCGTGGGCAAAAACGGCAGCCTTACCGGCTACGCGGGCGGCATAGACAAGAAGGTCTGGTTGCTCGAGCACGAGGGCGTCATGAGCGACAAGCTCTTCATCCCTAAGAAGGGTACAGCGCTCTAAGGGCTGCATGAGAGATCGAATGGTCACAAAGACCTCAACCTGGCACGCGGCTGTGCTCAGTACCGCACTTTGTGACCATAACGTCGCGCTTTAAGGTCGCGTCGTTAACCTATTTCGCGTTTGATAACTCGCCAGAACAGAACCGTGAAGATGATCATGCATGCAGCCACTGCTGCAGAGAAGTTGAGGCCCGCCAAGGCACCGTAGTTATCGACAAAGACACCGCCCAAGCTCGGCGCAACAGTCGTACCCAGAGTCGCACCGGCGTTCATCCACGCTAGCGACTCTGTGAGACGGCTGCCGGGAACGCTTTGCTCGCAGCTGGTGTTCATGCAGATGAGCAGCGGCGCATAGCTAAAGCTCGCTGCAAAGCAGATGACGGCCAGCGAGGCCATATCGCTGGCAAAGAACAGCAGCATGTAGAACGCGCCAAACGCCACCGCGCAACCGGCGAGCTGCCTAGCAAGTGAGCACTTGAAGCGCGCCATCCCAAAGACGAGCCCCGCAGCGATAGAGCCTACCGACGTCGAGGCCAGTATGAGGCTGATGATGCCGGAGGCATCACGCTCTTGGCCAAAGGCCACAAGCGATGTGTTATAGACGCCGTAGATAAGCCCTTGGAGAAGCATCATCGCAAAGAGGATGCGCACCATACTCGAAACGACGAACATGCTACGCTGTTTGCGCCCACTCTCTATATTCTTTTCCGCGTCATTAGCGGTACTGCCCACCGCCTGCCAGCCTACCGTGGGCTCTGTGTCGCGTGATGACAGCAAGAGTGCGCAGCCAGTTATAAAGCACACGCCGCCAAAGATCATGCCCGCGCAAGGCGCGACAAGCGATGCCAAGGCTAACGACACAGCCGGCCCAATCATGTAACCCGTGTCGTCGAGCACGCCTTCGTAGGTGAACACGGTACGTATGTCCGGCGCCTCGCTGCCTAAAAGGCCTGTCTCAACCAGATAGCTCCATCGTGCACGTACAAGCGCCATGGGGTTGGGTGTGACCCCGACGAGAAGGGCCCCCAAATAGCACAACTGCCACGGTCCTCCGAGCTGCACTATGACAATCATCAACGCCAATCCGCACATCTGGATACCCACGGCAACAGGTACGATTTTGCTCTGCCCGTGCTCGTCTATGAGTTTGCAGATACGCGGGCTTATGAGAAACACTGCCACGGCCATCACGCTCACGACAGTGCCGGCCCTGAAGTACGACCAACCGGACAAGGTGAGCATGGCTATGAGACCCAAAGAGCTCATGTAGGCAAAGATGCGCATGAGCAGGCCGCCAAGGTCAAAGCGCCACGCCTTGCGCACGCGCAAGACGCGCACGTACTGCTTAGGGTCTAACTTACCTGCCATCGAGTATCACTCTCTTTTGCTTAAGCTCGACTTTGGCTCGTTGCGTCGCTGCCTTTGTTGTCACTACCAGCAGCATCGTCTGACCCCAGCGTCTCCAGTCGTTCATACAAGCGCTTTGCGCGCGTGTCTATCATGAGCGTCTCGCTGCGATCGTAGTAGGCGGGGCAGCCGCGCTGGGCTACGAAGGCCCCTAGCACGCGGTTCATCGTCATCTCGTTGAGCATGAGCGTCATCTCGTTGCCGGCGCCCCAGGCATCTTGCGCAAAGTCGAGCGCCGCTTCTAGCTCCAGCTCAATCTTGCGGCAGTGCTCGTCATGCTGTTTGAGCAACTCGTTGTAGCTGGCGGCTATATCCTTGAGGGATGCGTCGCCGGTATTTGTCTGCGACGCCCATGTGCGCAACTTCTCTACCGCAGCATGTCTGGCGCCACGCTCCAGTGCATCTTTACGCAGCTCGGCGGCGTGTGCCTCCAGGTAGGCCTCATGGCTGGCAAGCGCACTGGCGATGCCTTGGCCCGCGCTTGTAGCCGCCTTTGCTGCAAGCAAGTCATCGCGCAAAAGTGCAAGCGTACGCGCCTGTTCTACGCAGTTTTGGGCATGCGCTGCCAGAGCGTCTGTGAGAAGTCCACTTACTGCCGCACGTTCATCGAAGCCCGCCTTTGCAGCCTTGGCCACAAGAGACGACACAGTGTCGTGTGATTTTGCCTTGCCGTTCAGGATATCGCCGATGCGGTAATCTGCGTTGTAGCTTGCAAAGAGCCGCAGGTAGACGCAGAAGTCCGCCGCTATCTGCGGGGCTTGGATGTACTGGCCTACCAGTGCGTCGTCTACCTCGATGCCGTTTTGCTCGTACAAACGCATCATGTTCGAGAGGTCGGTCCAAGCACGTGCGGTGACAAACTCGCGCTTGCGTCCGCTCGTCTGCATGAAGTAGAAGCTGTCAGGTCGCATGGACACGAAGCTCGTGACGGCCGGATGCGCTCCGCTTTGCCTAGAGTAGTCCAGCCAAGCACCCAGATCTGGTTCTACCTCTACGAGTTTGACGCGATCCATCGTCACCACGTCAAACGCCCTAGCGCTCTTGTTGTACTGCAGAGGGTTTCCGGCGCTCACCACCACCCAGCCGTCGGGCACGCTGTGGTTGCCCAGCATTTTGCTTTGCAAGAAGCGCAGCATCATGGGCATGAGCGTCTCGCTCACGCAGTTGACCTCATCGAGGAACAGAATGCCCTCGCGTTTGCCCGTGGCTTCCATATGGTCGTAGATGCTGGCGATTATCTCGCTCATCGTGTACTGCGATATATCGACCTTTTGCCCCGCGTAGTTTTTGCTCGTGATAAACGGCAGGCCCATGGCCGATTGCCTTGTGTGGTGCGTCATGGAGTAATCCACAAGCCCCAAGTCCAGCTCACGCGCCACCTGCTCAACGATTGCCGTTTTGCCGATGCCGGGCGCGCCCAGCAAGAAGATGGGGCGCTGCGTTTGGACAGGCATGACGTAGTCGCCGTAAGTGTCTTTGGTGAGATAGGCCACGCAAGTCTTTTTCACCTGCTCCTTTGCCTCGCTTATGTTCATCTACTCCTCGCTTTCTAGCGAACGTGTGCCCGTGGGCACGAGCTCGTCTGAATATGTTACGGCGCAGGTTGCCCATGAGGGAACGTCTGCGGGTTGATCGATCATGACAAAGGCCGTGTCAAACTCCGGTGCCTCTTGAGGAAAGACGCCCTCACCGTCGGTGAAGTAGATCAGGGCGTCCCATTGCTCGACTTCCCCTTGGTCTTGCATCTGCTCCATCAACGTGAACACGGGTCTAAAGTTCGTGCCTCCAAAACCCTTGAGCTCCAAGTTGCCGAGCACATCCTCAATGCTGTTTTGCTGCGTGATGACGCGGCGGTCTTGGACGGCATCGTCGCATTGTACAAGCCAGATGCGCGTCGTAGCACCTATGCTGCTGCTGTTGAGCAGGACTCCGCAGGCCTTGGAGATGAACGCGCGCACCAGCGGGCCGCTGCAGCTACCCGATGTGTCGATGGCGATGCAAAAGTCGCGCAGGGAGGGATCCTCGCGGTACTCGAGCGGCTCCACGAGCGCTATGCCATCTAGCTCGCGCAGGCCGTAGCTGTAGTAGACGAGGTCAAAGCTATCGTCGCTTGCGATCATGGTCTCTTGCGGCGCGGCATAGATTGAGAGCAGCTCGTCCAGGCTCATGGCGCTTGCCCTTATCCGATGCAGCTGGTCGACGATAGGTTCAACAGCGTCGTCTTGGTTGCGCTGCGCGTCAATCAACGTCTGCGCAGCGACCTGCTCCCAAAGTTTGGCGAGCTGCTGGTTTGCGTCGCTGTTATCAGGCTGCTCTTGCTCGTCGGTACCTTCCGGTTGCGCGAACCACAGCTCGTGGCTGTCCATGCCTATGACAATCTCCATGCGGCCCAGCTCCTCTTGCCCGACGCCCTCGCGCGTGAGAAGCGCATAGAAGGCAGCGGCAGTGGGCTGACTTACGCGATCTTTCCAGCTGGCTAAAAGCTCGTCGCGCTCCGGGTCGCAGTAGGCGATGGCGGCAGCGGCCGGGCCTTGGTCGAGCTCGTCCATGATGCAGGCAACGCATAAGTCGGCCGCTACGCTCCAGGTAAGTGGGTCCACGTCGAGCGCGGGGAAGGGGTGACGCAGCAAGCAGTGGAGGATTATGTGCAGGTACGCGCGCGACACGAGCTGTCGGTTCTTGTTAAAAGAGCTCAGCACGAAGCTGGGCGAGAACAGCGCCTCACGGCCGTCGGTCATGCAGCCTGCGTGGTCTGTTTGGATGCGCGGCGTCAGTCGGGCCATGGGACGGTTGGCAAAGCTCACGGCCATAAGCAGGTCGTCGCGACATACGGCAAGCATGTCGCCGGCAAGCTGGGTTGCCTCGTCAATGATCCCTGTCTCCTCCAAGATGCTCGTCATGCTAGAGCTCCAAAGGGGCAAGAGCGCCTGGACGTGTGTGCATGGCGCGCATGATTGCGGCGGCAGCCTGCGGCCTACCAGCTTGCTGGGCACGCTCGAGCAGCTCTCCAAGCTGCGCTGGAGCGAGGGCGTCCCAATCCAAGACGTCTTCGAGCGCTTCTTGCTGCCCGGCCTCGACAAGCGCCGCTGCCAACTCATAGGGGCAGTCGCAGTGATCAGCATCGCTTGCCGCTGCAATCACGGCGAGCTTGGCGGCAAAGCCCTCCTGACGAGCATAGGAGCCCCACCAACTGCGGTAGACGCCGCAAGGTGTGCCTTCTGCCCGCTGCAAGACTAGCTCGAGCGTATCCATATCGCGCTGCGGCGTGGCAAAACGAGCCCACAGACAAGCCTCGCCTTGAGCATCGTCAACGGCCTGCTTGGAACTGCCGTGAGAGAGCTCGGGTGGGATATCGTCTTCTTCGATAACAGCAAGCTTTGCCCCGCCATCTGCGAGTACGCGTGCTAGGGGAGCGTTGTTCATCCGCAAAGAAAGCGACAGCAGCTCTGCCGCGTCACGCTTGCCCAACAGTCCTGCGTCAAGAAGCGCTTGGACGGGTTGCAAGGACGCGCTGGATTGCACGACGGGCAGATAGTAGCTACGCTGCGCCTTGCAGTAGCGGTAGCGCTCAAGGAAGCCGAGCAGCCCGCGCATGCCATTTGCAGCAGCAATAGCACGTTGGGCTGCGGCATCGTTGGTGACGCACAGGTTAAAACCCTCTTGCGCCAACAGGCAACTTGCCTGCGCCATGCCCTGGCATATAGCGGCGGCAAAGGTGCGTCCGGTGAACTCCACGTCTTGTGCCCGCCCACTGTTTGCCCACGCCATAACAGCGGCCTCATCGCCGCTGGCTATGAGCTGTGCGAGCTCTTTTTCTGCTGTTATCGCCGCGTCGTCTTGCACAGGCGCAATCCCCTCTGTTCGATGACCAAAATGATACCGCCGATGACGGCTATTTGCTATTGTCTGATAGCGCACCTAGACCTAATATCAATTGATGCGCATTCAAAGAGCAACATCCTAGTTAGGCATGGACGTTCAATCATACAAGAGGGGATAAAACATGAAGGCAAACATCTGGAAAATCACGACCATCGTGCTAGCCGTTGTCTTTGCGGCAACGTTTGTAGTAGCTGTTGCGCTTGGACCGTGCACGCATATGCTCGACTGCGGCGATAGCCAGCAGCATATGAAGTGCTACTGGGCATATCGCGCTGTGGCTGTCTTGTCCGCGACCGGCGCCTTTAGCGCTATCGCAGCCTGCGCCGTGAATAACAAAGAGGGCCGCTACGCCGTCATGGTCACCATCCTTTTGCAGCTCATCGCCGCTGTGTTTTTGTTCTCGTCGTTTGGCATCGGCACCTGCGGCGGCGCGGATATGGCTTGCAACGTCCACGGCATTGCTATCCACGTGCTGCATGCTCTGGCCATCATCTGCTGCATCATCGGCACTGCCAAGGCAGACCCGCAAGAGGCTGCTAAGCCCAAGATGAGCCTGTAGCCTCGTATCCAGGCGCCAACCAAAGAACTTATGGAGTAGCTTGTGAGTGACTTTCTGTTCACGCTCAGCAAGTACAAGGGCGACGATGCCCATGTCACTATCCCCGGATGGACCAACGCCGTGGGCACACGCGCGTTTGCGGGCAAAACGACGCTTGAGTCCGTGGAGTTTGAAGAGGGGGCGCGTGGCTTGGACGACGAGGCCTTTGCCAGCTGCCAAAACCTCGCGAGTATCGCGCTTCCTGCAACGCTTTGGCGCATAGGCACCGGCTGTTTCAAGCTCTGCACGTCGCTTGCACATGTGACCCTGCCTGCAAAGCTAAGCACTTTAGACGCAGAGGCGTTTCGCGGATGCACAGCGCTCGGCGATATCGTCATCCCAGAGAGCGTGCGACATCTGCGCGCGTCATGCTTCGAGGGTTGCAGCAATCTGGCAAGCTGCGAGCTGCCTGATAGCCTGCGCTCGCTAGGAGAGGCCGCCTTTAAGGGCTGCAGCAAGCTGGAGGAGGCTTGCATCCCGGCAGGCATCGAGGCAATAGCGCCGCAGACCTTTGCTGGTTGCACAAGCCTGCGGCAGGTGTTTTTGCCAGAAGGCCTCAAGCGCATAGAGTCGCGCGCTTTTGCCGGCTGCACAAGCCTGCAGCAACCCGTCTACCCAGAATCATTAGAGTACATCGCCCCCGACGCCTTTGATGGCGCCGGCGCGCAATAGGAGAGGAGCCCACCACATGATCATGCCGGACAAAGAGGTGCTGCGCATCGCAGACTACTGCTTAAGCGGCAACGTCTTGACCCATAGGGATGCTTTGTACCTGTGCGACATCAAGCCCTTCACGCCCGAGTACCACGTGCTGCGCTACGCCGCGCGAGAGCGTCACTTTGCCGCAGCAGGCGGCATCGCAGAGGTCCATGGTCAGATAGGCATGGACGCCAACCCCTGCCCGGCAAACTGCGAGTTCTGCTCGTTTGCCTCCATCAACAACGCTCGCCCGAACGAGCGCCACGAGATGGATCTGGACACGATTATGCATTACGCGCGCGACTACTACAAAAACGGCGCCAACTGTCTGACGCTCATGATTACCATCGACTACGACTTTGACCAGTACCTGGGCTACATAGAGGCCGTGCACAAGGAGCTGCCTGATTTTCCCATCATGGCCAATATGGGCGACTTTGATCTTTCGCAGGCGCGCGAGCTCAAATCCGTGGGCGTGGGCAGCGTCTACCACGCCATACGCATGGGCGAGGGCGTTATCAACAACCTGAGTGTGGCCGAGCGCGTGGCGAGCATCACCGCAGCGCACGAGGCTGGCCTCAAGGTCTCTACCTGCACAGAGCTCATCACACCAACCTGCAACTCGCAAGACATCGTGGAAGCGTTGGAGCGCGAGGTCTCCTTAGAGCCGGAGTCCGGCTTTGCCAGCGGCTTCCTTGCCGTGCCTGGCACCAAGATGTTTGATGCTCCGCGCTACTCCTGGTCAAAGCTCGAGGTGTTCTCGAGCATACTCAGGCTGCTCACCCCACCGGGCAAGATGCCCTTTGGCAGTGGCAACCACAGCTGGGCCGAGGTAGGCACCAACCCGCGCGACGACAAGAACCAGACCGAGCTGGGCGGTATGGGTCCGGATCTTATCAAGAGCCGTATGGAGTTCGAGAACAAGGAGTGGACGGTGCCCTTCGGGCCGTCTAAGTACTGGTAGGCCGGCCGCTGCTACTGAGCACAATCCTCGCTGCTTTGCGCTCGTGTTTGAGCGACGCAGGTGGCAAGCGTGCGCTTGACGAGCTTCATGTCCAGCGGCTTGGCTAGATGTGCGTTCATGCCTGCGGCGATGCAGTGCTCCTCATCTTCTTTAAAGGCGTTAGCCGTCATGGCGATGATGGGGATGCGCTTGGCATCCGGGCGGTCCAGCGCGCGTATGGCCTTGGTTGCGTCGACACCGTTGAGCACCGGCATCATCAAATCCATGAGTATGGCGTCGTAGCAGCCTTGCTGCGCATCTACAAAAGCATCTACTGCTTTTTTGCCGTCGCTTACGACGCGTACATGCGCGCCTGCGTCTTCCAGCAGCATTTGGGCAACTTCTGCGTTGATGTCGTTGTCCTCTGCAAGTAAGAGATGCAAACCCTCTATGCTTGCTTCCTCGCGAGCGTCGCTGGAAGTTTGCTGAGGCTCGGGCGCAAGCTCGAACGGGATGACGACGGTAAACGCAGAGCCTTTGCCCTGCTCGCTTTCCACCGTGATGCTGCCGCCCATAAGCTCGACGAGGTTTTTAGTGATGGACATGCCTAAGCCGGTTCCCATGTACGTGCTGCGTGCATCCGAGCTCTCCTGCGCGAACAAGTCGAAGATGTGCTCCAAAAACTCCGGGCTCATGCCTATGCCCGTGTCGCGAATCTCCCAGCGATAGGTGACGCCGTTGTTTGTTGGGGTTGCTTGAATCTTGGAGAAGACCTTGCCGGCCGGTTTGTTGTACTTGATGCAGTTGCTGTAGATGTTGAGGACAATCTGCTTTAGGTGCAGCTCGCTTCCATAAACGTAGCGGTACTTAGCTATATCGTCGTTTGGCTCTGTGACCATGGTGACGCCCGCTTCTATGGCGCGCCCCTCGACGATATCGCCAATCTCCTGGGTCATGCGAATGATGTCAAACGGCTCATGCTCTATCTTGACTGCGCCTTCTTCCAGCTTGCTCGTCTGCAAGACATCGTTAACTAGCGACAGCAGATGCTTTGCCGAAACCTCTATCTTGTCGCGGTTTCGTATAACGAGTTCGCGATCATCTGAGTGGGTCTTACAGATCTCTATGAGCCCAAGTATGCCGTTGAGCGGCGTGCGCATGTCGTGGCTCATGCGTTGGAGGAACTGCGTCTTTGCGGCATTTGCGCGGTCTGCCTCGGTCTTGGCGGCAAGGAGCTCCCTCTGGCTTTTCAAAAGCTCCTTGTGCGCTACGTCTGCCTCATGCAAGGCAGTCTTGAGCGTCTCATTCTCGCGCTCTACTTGCAAAGCTTTTTGAAGCATGCTCGACTGGATGAGGTAGAAGAAGAAGATGGTGCTGTAGACGACAGCTGTCCTGCCGACGTTTACTGCCTCGAAGAAACCCTCTGCCATCATCGAGGCACCTATGAAGACAACGATGAGTAGCAGCAACCCATGGTCAAAATTCTGGCCGAGCTCTTCTCTTCGCGGCATTACGGCGAGCATGACAAGGTAGACAACCACGCAGGCCATGGGAACAAAACCCAAAGGACCGCGCGTGAAGGAGTTGCCCGGTGAGAACGAGTAGACCACGTCTGTGACAAAGATCGAGAAGCCCGCCATCATTGCGATGACAAACGGTGCGTAGAGCAGTACGTTTTTTGGCAACGAGCGCTTTTGGGGAACCATCATGAGGATGAGGATTAGGAGCGTAAGTGGGCGCGTGGTGTAGCCAATGGCGCTTGTTAAATCGCGCCACGGGTTGTGGTAGTCAAGCGCCGCAAGCTCGAAATCTGCGTTAGCTATAACAAGCTCGACAAGCTCGACGATTAGCGCCGCATAAACTAGGCGCCGTCTGCGGGGGTCAAACGTCTTGCTGCGTGCGTTGACCAGCGCCAGAAAGCAAAGACCGAAGACGGGGGCGATATTGCTGAGCAGAGTGTGTTCCATGCTTCGTGCCTTCTGTACGAGTTTGCGACAAGAGCATTATACGTGTTGAAGCATTTTTGACTACCTGCGACAACGCTGCATTTGCTAGGGTAGCGACGTGCAGAAAACAAGAGGAGCAAGGGGG
>CAYQLX010000033.1:0-11318 GCA_964418305.1 uncultured Coriobacteriaceae bacterium
CCCGCCTGCGCTTTGCGGGGTGATGCCCCGTGCGGCGCGAGGAAGTATATTACGCTCCCTCTATACTCAAGTCAACAAACAATTTTGAGATATTTGAGAAAATATCCAAACGGCAGATGCTTGAGCATCCAACCCCTTAGGGTGGGCGAATAATGTTACACGTTCACGCTCATTAAGTCAACGGTCAGACGCTCTTTTTATGCCCCTCAAGCAAAGAAAAGGCCCAGCTCAAACGAGCTGGGCCTTAGCGCGTCTAAACGCTTGTCTAGCAGGCTTTAAGCCTCGGCGGCAACAACCTCGGGCTGAGCCGGCTCCTCAACGACAGCAGCGCGAGGACCATGGGCCTCTGCGTCGTCGGTGAAGATGGCAAAGACCTTGCCGGACTTGGTGTTCTTACGATAGCGCGGATAAGCCGGGTTGGGCTCGGGCACGCCCTCGTGAGTATCGGGGTTGGTCAAAGCCCACTTGAGCTTGGTACCCAAAGCGGTCTTGGTGCGACCCTCGATAACGTTTATATCGTCAAACTGATCTGCGTTGACGATGTCAAAGTACTGCGCGCCGCTCTTCCAGTAATCCATGTAATCAGCATGGGACTTAGTCTCAGACATGAATTTGTAGTACTTCTCCTCGCCGGCATAGAGCTTGCGATCTGCAGAGAAGATGATCATGAAGCGGAACAGCAAGCCGGAGAGCAGGACCAGGACAGGTGCGACGTAGTTGCCCAGAGCGCTGCCACCCATGGCAAGGCCGTGGATGTTGCACAAGACGGGGACAACCAAACCGCAGATGAGCATGAGACCCCAGAAGATGGGAGCCCAAGAACCGCGAACCCATTTCTCGGCGACCTTCTTGGCGTCAGTCGAGGCGGGAGCGCAGAACATGAGGAGCACGTACAGCAGCAGGCAGATAATCTCTGCCAGTGCCAAGACGAGATCGGAGATATGGAGGAACTCGACGACCTCATGCTGAATGACGGACCACTCGGCAGAGCCGTAAAGGGCGCCAGCCTGCAGCCACTCCGCCGGCAGGGGGAAGTGACCAAAGAGCAGGGCGTCAGCGCAAGCGCCGGTGGAAAGAGCCGAGATAGTAAACAACATAGGCAGAGCCGGCGTGTTCCAGAAGGCCTTGGCCTTAAGCGAGCTGAGCATCGTACCGGTATAGACCATAACGCAGATGCCAAAGAAGCCCGCAGCACCCAAGCAGAACTTAGCAAAGCCCTCTGCCGGGATAAACGGCAGGAAATTGAACCAGGTGATCTCCCAGATCAAGTAGAGGGCTGCAAACACGCAGGAGAGGACCAAGACGACAGCACCCCATTTGATGACTGATGTCTTAGTCACAAACGCGCGCTCGAACACTATGCGCTGGCCAAGCTCGAAGACGAGCAGGGCAACGCCGATGCAGATGATGATGATGGACCAAAGAACGGGCCACACCAAGGAACCCGTTCCGATAGCGGAAGGCTCCAGGAACAGACCGATGACCGCTGCAAAGCACAGCATGCCGCCACCGAGACCGCCCAGGTAGAGATAGGTTGCAAGCTCCCAACCCCAGAACTGTTTCATTAGGCCCTCCTTCCGTTATCGCGAATGTAGTAGACCTGCGGCTCGGTACCCAGCTCGGGGAAGATACGCTCGCAGTAGTTGCTGTTGACGAGCTTGGAGACCTCGGAGTTGGGGTCGTCCAGATCGCCGAAGATACGTGCCTTCTGATGGCAGGTCTGCACGCAGTGCGTGGGCAGGCCGTTGCGAGTGCGGTCCTTGCAGAAGGTGCACTTGCGAATCCAGCCCTCGCCCTTGTTGTAGTCACGCGCGCCGTAGGGGCAGGCGTTTGCGCAGACCTTGCAGCCCATGCACTGGGTGGGCTCGACCCAAACGATGCCGTCCTCGTCCTGACGGGAAGCACCGGTGGGGCAGGCAGGCACGCACGCGGGCTTTGCGCAGTGCATGCAGAGCATGGGCGTGAAGTTGAGATGAACGTTGGGCCACTGGCCAACAACACCTTCAGAGACAACAGGGTTGTAGATGATGTCGACGGGCAGCTCGTTCCAAGTACGGCAGGCGATCGTGCAGGAGTGGCAGCCAATGCAGCGACGCGTGTCCATAACCATAGCGTAACGGGTCATTAAAGCCTCCTCTCCTTAAGCGACGGGCGTACCGTCAGCATTAACCTCTACCGAGGAATCCTGCATGCTGTAGTACTTGCCTGTCTTGGTATCCATCAAATTGTTAGTCGCGGGATCCCACGCGTAACCGCTGAAGCGGTCGTAGTACACGTTGGTGGCCTCGTCGATGAGCCAGCCGGAATCAGCCTGGTAGACGTAGCCGGTGCCGGGCTGGACGACCTTCTGTGCGAAGTAGTCGTAGACCAGACCATCGGGAACCTCGACGCCGGGTTCGGGCTTGGCAACCTGATTACCGCTGAAGTCGAAGTAGAGGTCGTTGGCCTCGTCGACCAGGTAATCGCCGCCAAAGGACAGGTAACGGTACCCGGTGCCAAGCTGGTAGAAGGCGCCGTTGTCCTTGCCAATCATCCAGCCACTCTCGGGCTGATAGTACTGCGTGTGATCGGCGTTCCAAGCCTTGCGAGTCTTGTAATCCCACTCGATACCTGCGGGAACCTCGAAATCGGGCTGGGCGTAGATGGGCTCGTTGAACGGAATCGCACGGGGCGGATTCTTGACGTAGTCCCAATCGATGCCAGGCTCGCGACGGTTGCCGGGGATGGAGTACAGGGAGTCCTCATAAGTGAACTCATGGTCGAACTCGGTGCACTTGTAGACCTTGCACAGCAGGCCGCGGTTAGCCCAGCAGCCCGTCATGGGGCAGCAATCCTCGTCGTCTACCGAGGTAAGCATGTTGGTGTTGGACTCCATGCAGCCGAAGGGCTGATAGCCTTCGTGGCTGCGCTCGGGGAACCACCAGCCGCGCTGCGTGAAGATGACGCGCGGATCAAGCGACGGCTCGATGTTGGCGCGCTGCTTGATACGACCGCGGCGGGTCTCAATCCAGCACCAGTCGTTCTTCTCGATGCCGAGCTTGGCTGCGGTATCCGGGTGAATGGTGAAGTGCGGATCGGGCAAAACGAAGCGGAAGATCGGGTTGTTGAAGTGCTCGGAGTGGCAGTAAGGCATGAAGCCGCCGCCTGTGGTGAGCACCAGCGGGAACTCCTCTGCAACCTCGGGCATCTCGACTTCGTTTTCGGGCGGCTCGATGTAGACGGGCAGACCAGGCAGACCGAACTCCTCCATGACGGAGGACTTGAGCTCGACCTTGCCGGATGCCGTGCAGAAGTAGCCGCGAGCGAGATGCTTTTGCTGCTGCAGGGGCGGATAGTACATGCGAAAGCGCTCGACGAAATCATCGTAGGAGGTGATGGGGAGGTTGAGCGGCTTGAGCACGTCGAAGAACTCGTCTTCCAGACGCTCGTTGGGCCAGAACTTCTCCACATCCTGGCCGCAGGCAATGCCCAGGTCACGCCAGATGTTGTAATCGGTCTTGCGCTCGTAAGCGGGCTCGACGCCGCGCTGATGGCACACGATGGAATCCGTCACGCCGTAGTTGGTGTGGATGACGGGGCGCTCGATAGCACCGGCGACGGGCAGGACGAAGTCTGCCTGCAGCGCGGTGGGGGTCATGGCGTACTCGAGGACGACGAGGAACTCGACTTCCTTGGTAGCGGCGTAGACCATCTTGGAGTCGCCGTAAGAACTGAGCGGGTTGGAACCAGACACGAACAGCGCACGAATCTTATAAGGCACGCCAGTAAGGATGGCCTTGAAGATGGACGGGCCGTGGGCCTCGCACATCCACTCTGCCGTAAATGCCTTGCCCCACTTCTCCTTGGAGATGCCGGCCAGACGATCGTAGCCGGGGAAGGTAGTGAGGGGGAACTTGTCTGCGCCGATCTGCTTGGCCTTGACGTCCTCTGGGAGCTCCTCGTTGTACTCGAGCTCGTAGTCGGTGACGTAGGCTGCAGGACCGGGCATACCGTCGCCGCCGGGAACGTCCAGGTTACCGGTGATAGCGCGCAGAATCTGGCGGGCATGGGTGCCGGCGCCGGAGGTCTTGCCTAGCTGGTCCCAAGTGCAGCCCCACTGGATGTTGCCAGGGGTGTTGGTTGCGTACATACGCGCAGCCTGGCGGATCAGCTCGGGGTCAAGCCAGGTCTTCTCTGCGGCCCACTCGGGGTCGTATTGGTCGATATGATCGACCAGCTCATCAAAGCCCTCGCACCACTCGTCAACGAAGTCCATGTTGTAGATGTACTCGTTGCAGATGACGTTGATCATGGCCAGCGCTAAAGCGGTATCGGAACCCGGGCGCAAAGGCAGCCACAAATCGGCGTGAGCTGCGGTCTCTGTGTAACGGGGATCAACAACGATAATCTTCATGCCCGTCTGCTTTTGCAGGTCGAAGTAACCATGCGCGGCAGGCAGGTTTGCGGCACCGGGGTTAAAGCCCCACAAGATGACGCACTTGGAACCGCCAAGGTCTGTCTCGAACGGAGACCAACCGGCGACTGCCGTCTCAATCATGAAGGTGGGCACCCAGCACAGCAGGGAGTTATGGCAGACGTTAGGAGTGCCAAAGAGGTTCATGAACCTGCGGCGTGCCCAGTCGTCGGTGCGAAGAGTACCTGCGACGGCGGCCACGGCCTCGGCGCCGGACTCCTCTTTGATGGTGTTGATCTTCTGAGCAATCTCTGTGAGAGCTTGGTCCCAAGAGACGCGCTCCCATTTGTTCTCGCCCTTCTCGCCCGCACGCTTAAGCGGGTAGTTGATGCGGGTCGGGCTGTCGTAGAAAGTCAGCGCCTGGTTGCCGCGAGCGCACAAGCCGCCGGCATTGGCAGTGCTCGGGTCGCCCTCTGCGTAAAGCAGCTCGCCATCTTTGACGTAAGCTAGTACGCCGCAGTTGTGATGGCAGAAGTAGCAACAGGTCTTCCTGACCTCGACGCCTTCCATCTGAAGGACTTCGAGTTTTCTGTCAGTCACTTGCCCCTCCTTTTTCTCTTGTCTCTCTCAGGTTTGAGCAAGCCCTGTACCCTCAACAGCACTTGCCAACACAAATACCAATCGGCAGATATGCAGCACCCCAACGCAATGGGGGCACAGTTCACCCGCTGATATGGATTCCCGATAAATAATGAACTTAAACAAGGGGTGTGACAACACTAAAACGGTGTATTAATCCGCAGACGCACGCCCAACTTAATGCTTTTTGGAGAATAATAAGACGAATAGGGACGAACCGCCCCAATCTGACAGCTATTTAACGGCAAGAGGCGACACCCACTGGACTCGCTGCGCAAAAAAGGATATAGGGCAGGACCTCCAAGAGGGCACAGATGCAACAGAAGCCGGAAAGGTTAATCTTTCCGGCTTCTTGGCGTTTAGACGGTGCCTGCCTGCGATGAGCGGCGTTGCGTCAGAGTTAAGGGATACAGACTACTCGATTGTGGCCTTATCCAGCACGTCCTTGTTGGCAACGTAGCGCAGAGCCGCAATGCGAAGGCCCTTGAGTTGCTCTTCATCGCCTACCTCTTTGAGGTTGTCGATCATGAGCTTGCCGCGACCGTTGCTCATGAGGTTTGCCACGTAGACAACATCTTCATCTGTGGCCTCGAGCCCATAGTGACGCGCCCAGGCATCCAGACTAAAGCCCTGCTTGAGCATGTCGCGGACCTGCATCATGGTCATCATGTTGAAGGTTTCCCTGTTCATGCCTTGCTCAGAAATCATGGCATCGAGCGACATGTTGACGGATTTGGCCTGCTCTTCGTAGGTGCGCATCAAATCCTCGTGGGTCTGCTCGTACCAGACGTCGTCGATCTTGCCCTCAAAGCGCTCTGCCACAGCCGCAGCGGCCTGCTCGACTAGATCAGACTCGCCCATCTGATCGGCTTTCTTTTGAAGCTCAACGCGCGTGCGTTCGTAGAGATCGTCGACCGTCTTACACAGCAGGATTTTGTTGCTCACCCACTCGTCATTTAAGACGGGCTCGACCTCGCGCAGGACAGCCAAGAGCTTGACCTTGGCATGGTAGCTGGCCTCTTTTTGCGCGGCTGGGTCGTCCAAGCTAGGAGCGTCGAAGTCAAACTCGCGCTCCTCCCCTACGCCGATACCCACGATGCCGCGGTCAAAACCGATGGGCATGGAGCCGCCGCCTAAGACGAAGTTTTGCTCGTCAGAGCAAAGCGCGGGAATCTCCTTGCCGCCGCAATCTACATGAACGGCGATCTTAATTAGGTCCTTGGGGCCGGCGACCTTGCGGGAGGTCTCCTCGACGTCTTTGGGGGCCTGCGCCACAATCTCTTTGACCCTGGCTTCCACCATGTCATCGGTCACGGTGTAGGCGTTGCGATGGATGACGATTGGCTCGTAGGAGGTAAGCTCGTATTGGGGCAAATCGGGAAGAACGCGAAATGTCATCGAAGGCTCCTTTACAGGGTCTCGAGCTTATCGGCGATGCCGACGTACCAGTCGTTTTGGATGTCTTCTACCTGACCTGCGTCGACCTTTGCCGTAACCTCGGGCACCATGGGCACGCGCGTCCAAGCGTCGATGTTCTTCTCCTTGGCGATGGCCTCTACCTCGGAGCGGCCAAAGATCTCATGCTTTTCGTTGCAGTTGGGGCACTCGTAGTAGGACATGTTCTCTACCAAGCCCACGACGTCGACCTTCATGGACTTGCACATACGGATGCACTTCTCCACGATCATGTTGACGAGTACCTGCGGTGCGGTGACGACAACGACGCCAGCGATGGGGAACTGCTGGAACACCGTCATGGGGATGTCGCCCGTTCCCGGAGGCATGTCGATGAGCAGATAGTCGAGCTCGCCCCAGTTGATGTCGGTGTAGAACTGCATCAGCACGCCGTTGAGCACGGGGCCGCGCCACAGGAAAGGAGTAGCTTCATCTGCGGTGAGCATATTGGTAGAAACAACCTTAATGCCGGTCTTGGTCACGGTAGGCAGCAGCATGCCGTCTTCATCGACCTCCGGCGCGCTGTGAATGCCAAAAGAGCGCGGAATGGACGGGCCGGTAATATCGCCGTCCAAGATGCCGACCTTCTTGCCACGACGTGCAAGCTCGCAAGCCAGAAGCGAGGTGGACAGGGATTTGCCTACGCCGCCCTTGCCGCTAGCCACAGCGATGATTTTGCCGATCTTGGTTCCCTCGTGCTGCTTGAGCTCTTGAGGCTCTGTGCGATCACCGCAAGAAGAGTCGCCGCAAGAACCGCAGTTTCCGCTGCATCCAGACATGTTGTTCCTCCTATGGTCAAAAAAGGAGCTTTCTCTCCAAAAGCCGATTGCTCTCTCTTATAACGCAAACAACGTAGATGCTTGATGACGAAACGGTGACCATGGACGGATGAATCTTATGGTTGAGGCGCAGTAATACGTGCGGTATGACGCCGAATATGACGTCAAAGCTGGTTTCAAGGCGGCAAGCTGCTGCTAAAGCTGACGCAGCGGGTTCACGCGCGAGGTTGTGCGAAAGCCAAAACGCAGCGCAGACCTTGCAATGTGCGCAGCAAGCGTTTAGTGTATCCATACAGTATTTGGAATGTGTATGGTTGGAGAGAGACCTTGAAAAAAGCGGCTAAGGCAAGCAGTAAGACGAAGGACGCGCTGGCAGAAGCACTCGTGGAGCTGCTGAGCAACGGACACCCGCTTGCCAAGATACGCGTCAAGCAGCTCACCGACTTATGCGGCGTAGACCGACAGACTTTCTACTACTACTTCAAAAACATCTCCGAGTTGATGCAGTACGCCTACGAGCTGGAGGTGGCCAAGATGCTTGCCGCCAGCAGCGTGGAGTACGTAAGGCACTTGGACTGGAAGACGCGCATTTATTCTGCCCTCAAGCTCATCCAAGACAACCCGGGGCTGCGCAAAATGATCACGTCGTCGCTGTCCGACCACACGCTGCGCCTTGAGCTGCGTCGCGTGGTCTTTAACGAGCTGGATGCAAATCTGACCGACCATCTTCTTAAAGCTGGTATGGACGCAGACCATGCTCACGACCGGGTGACATATCTGTCGTATCTTCTGGAATCCGTGCTGATGGGCTGGCTTGCGCGCGATATCGACGAGGATCCGATGGATATCTTGGACCATGTGGAAGAGATGCTCGTCGACTACACCAACGGCGTTCACGCAAGGCTCGCAAACTAGCAGCGAAAAGCTTTTAGGCGCCAGCAGTCTTAAGCGGTAGCCTCTATGAAGTGCTTGATGTCCTCTTTGGTGACGGAGTGCTCTGCGCAGTACTTCTTATATTTGTCATTGGCAACCTGCGCGCGCGTGATATCTGCCCCGGCGATAAACAGCGATGCGACAACGACAGCCAGAGGGATGAAGGTGAACATGAGGTTGCTAAACGATATAAAGACCTCTAGAGAGCAGCACACGAAGTAGACGATGCAGATAGCTATTGCGGCGCCATAGACGATGGCACATTTCTTGATGTGGGAGTTGCGTTCGTCCCTTAGGTTTACGGCCTCGCGAAGCTCCTTCTTGCGCTTCTTGCCAACATGCTCTTGCATCTGACTCCCTTGTTTCATCCCTAAATGCGCAGCTAACGTACGCACTTGAACAAGTGTAGCGCAGTTGTCACAGGCAACATGCATGCAGCGCTCTTTCACACAATCTCTAGACAAGCGAGTCATCGAGCGAGCGCAGATAAAGGGAGCCCGGCGGTTTACGTCCGACAGTTTGTCGTGTGATTTCGCGGAGCAAAGCGCGGCTGAGGTGCCTGCGAGAGCGAGTAAAGAGTGTCTGGCGGTCTGTCGGGAGTATGTGCTGCGTAACGCCTCACGCCACCAAATTGCTAAGTCTAGGTGGCGTGGAGCGCAGCGCACGAGCGCCCGTATGGGCGCGAGCAGCTTTAGCGAGCTGGAGCAGCGCATACTCCCGCAGGCCGTTGGACACTCACAGACAAAAACAAGCCCGCCTAGAGCATGCAACCGATGGGCGGCATGGTAGACGGGCTTTGGAGCCGGCATGATGCTGCCGGCGGCTATACGCGATGTACTAGAGCAGCGAGCCGGGGTACTTGTAGGGCCAGCGCAGCTCCACCTCCACTACGGAACCGGCGGGAGCACCGCTCATGTCGTTAGTGAAGCGGAAGAAACAATCGGCCTCGTCCTCTGCAATAAGGGCCGCTTTGCCGTTATTGCCATCAATCAGCGTGAGCACCAGCTCGCCGGCGTCGTTGACAGAAAGCTTGCCGCGCTTAGCGCCAAACATAGGCGCGCTTTTTGGCTTGTCGTCTTTGGGCTTATCGCCGCCGGGCTTGGGGCCGTGAGGCTTGCGGCGCTCGGGCAGTGCCTGCGCGAGCTTAACCTTGACCTTGGGAGCGTCATGGACCTCGCCGTAAAGGTAGCTGTCAACCAGCGGTTTGAGGTACCAGTCGATGGTGTACTCGGCGCCTGCCGGGGGCCCAGAGATACCCACGACGGGCGTGCCATCCACGATGCTATAAGAGGAGTGGTGACCGGGGCCGTGGTTGACCTCGTGCGCCAAGACCTCGCCTACCTCGTCAAGAATCTCTATGTTGAAGTCTTTAGAGCCCTTGGAGCTGCCGGCGTTAAGGACGACGATGTCGTACTCTGCGGCGCAGGCCAAAACAGCGCTGCGAATTGCGTCCCAATCATCGGCAACGATGGGATGCGTGTAGGGCTGCGCGCCCCACTGCTCAAGCTTGCCGGCCAGCATGAGGGAGTTGGCCTCGAAGGTCTTGCCCTGCGGCAAGGTGAAGTTGACGGGGACGAGCTCATCACCCGTGGGGATGAAAATCACGCGGGGCTTGGCCACGACCTCTACCTGCGCGATGCCTGCCATGGCAAGAGCAGACAGCTTAGACGGCGTGAGCAGCGTGCCGGCCGTAACGACCAGCTGACCCTTCTGATGGCGAGAACCAGGCTCGATGGTGAGCTGGCCTTTCTCCTTGGGGGCCTCCTTGATGGCGATAAGCTGCTCTTGGTCATCGAGCTCAACTTGCTCGATAGCGATGCAAGTGTCAAAGTCGCCCTCTATAGCAGTGCCGGTGTTGGCAAAATCCCACTGCTTGCCGCGCTCCCAAGAGGAGACATCGGGCATACCGTTGGCAAAATCCTCCCAGTAGACAGCGATGGTATCAATGCGGCTACCCAGCTTGTTGGGCAGATCGTAGCCACAGAAGCAATCCTGTGCGGTGACGCGGCCCAATGCGTCTTGGACGAGCACGTGCTCTGTGCGGCGATTAAAGCTGATCTTGGAGAGCATGGTGGGCACCATGTCTTGGCTGGCCAGGCAAATGTGCTTGGAATGATCCCTCATAATGGCCCCTTTCGTAAGGTTGGAGAGTTCCTCTAGCGGGACAGATTATAGTTGATAGAAAATATATTGCGGCCCGACTTGAGGCCAATTCGATGCCGCAAAGAGCGCAAGCAAAACCGCGCTAGTCGACCACGAGGTCGCAGGGCGTGACATCCACCACCTGCTGTAGATCGTCAAATGACATCTCTATCTGTGTGCCGACGCGCCCGCCGCTGAAGATAATCGTGTCAAAAAGAATGCAGGTCTCGTCGCAGAAGGTGGAAAACTGCTTCTTCATGCCGATAGGGCTGCAACCACCATGAACATAGCCGGTAGTGGGCAAAAGATCGCGGCTTTTGATCATAGAAACCGCCTTCTCACCGCAAGCGCGAGCGGCCTTCTTGAGGTCTAACGTAGCAGCCACAGGAACCATGAAGACATAATGCTCGCCGGATTTGCCTTGGGCCACTAAGGTCTTGAAGACGTGATCTGGGTCTTCGTTTAGCTGCTGAGCCACCTCGACGCCGCTTAGGACAGCATCGCAGTCGTAGGAATGCAGCTCGTGGGGCACCTTGGCCGCCGCGAGTATGCGCATAGCGTTTGTTTTGTCCAGCTTCTTGCTCATAGCCCGCGATTATACGCTGACAGCTGTGCATGCGGATGCAAGATGCGGCCTGTCGGGGACATGCTGCCGCTCCAGCCAAAACTTCTAAACCGAAGAATCGCAAACTCGCAGGTGTGTGTACGAGGGGTCGAACTTGTTCGATCCCACGCTGTAACGACCATAGCGTTTCCATGTTTAGCATCGTGGGGCGGGACAGGGTCCCGCCCCTACGTATGTGGGGATACCCCTACGTATAATGAGGTATCACTTCAGCTCGCTTCGATACTCGCGTCCGGCGGCTTGTTGTGCGATTTCGCGGAGCAGAGTGCGGCTGAGGTGCTGCCCTTAGGCCTCGGACTTCTCTTTGTCGTCATCCTCGCCAAAGTCGATGTCCTTTTTGGACTCGAGCTTC
>CAYQLX010000033.1:11418-17137 GCA_964418305.1 uncultured Coriobacteriaceae bacterium
CTTCTCTTTGTCGTCATCCTCGCCAAAGTCGATGTCCTTTTTGGACTCGAGCTTCTCGTCGACCTTGTCTTGGAAGGACTCGATGCGCTCGGCAACGGTCTTGTCTTTGTTTTCCTCTTTGATCTTCTCGACATCGACGCCAGCGTTTGTCGCGCCAGTCTCTATACCCTTGACGGCAGCCTTACCGACCTTCTTAGCGCGCCCGCCCAGCTTCTTGAACAGCGCAGGGCCACAAAGCACGCAGATGATGACCAAGATGATGATGAGCTCGGGCATGCCCAATCCAAAGAATTTCACGATGTTTCTCCTAAAGCCAAAGCGGATGTGCCGCGTCATTGCTATTGCGGCGCCTATCTTACGCTATACGGTTACCGTAGGGTTGCAGAGATTTCTGCCGTTTCCCAATCGCAGCACGCAAACGGCATTGCGCCTGTTCACGCAGGCATCCGAGCTGATATTCTTGCAGGCATGAAACTGCCTTCTCTCAAAAACAAACGATTGGATGCGGGCCTGGCCTTTGAGCGCCACTTGGCACGTGTCTTTAGGAATCTAGGTTACGGCGTGCACAGGGTGGGTGGCCCCAACGACCACGGGGCCGACCTTATCGTCACACGCAGGCGCAAAAAGATTGCCGTGCAGGCCAAGTGCTACGCCAAGCCCGTAGGCAACACCGCTGTCCAGGAGGTTTACGCTGCAAAGGCCTACTACCGATGCGACGGCGCCTGGGTGGTCACCAACTCGACCTTCACGCAGGCAGCCGTTGAGCAGGCAGAGCCCTGCACCGTACGCTTAGTGGATGGCAAAAAGCTCGCCGCTATGGAGGCACGCGCTAAAACGCGCTCATGGCTGCCCGGCGCGCTTACGCTTATCGCCGTGGGCGCCATAAGCGCGCTCATCGTTTTGGCATCGCGAGGGTAAGACTCACAAGAGCCGCTAGCCTCTAGTTGCAGCCGCCTTGATAGCAAGTGGGCTTGAACTCAAGCACTTTCTTGGCGATAGCAGGCTGATTGCGCAGCTTGACGAGCATGTTGTAGACCGCAGCACCGTCCAAGGACACGATGCGCTTATTGCCGCCCTTCATCGCTACATAAATATCTTTGGCGGTATAGCCCTCGACCTCTATCTGGTCTTGCAGCGTGTCAAAGCAGCGCGGCTCGGGTTGATCGATGAAGCGGCACAGCTCCTGGTAGATATCGTCGTTTTCCGGCGCAAAGAGCGTCTTTGAATAATCAGGGCGATGTGCCTGCAGCGACTGCTCGACCGGGATGCCGTTTTCATCGACAAGATTTGAGTCAAGCTCGGCAAAATAATCGAGCACCGCCTTGCCGCGGCTTGCCGTACCCTGCGCTATCGCCTGCTGCTCCTGCTCGTAAACACCCATGTCCTCATCCTCCGTCCTCATGGGTTTATCTAACGCGATGATAAACCAGCGGCGCAGCGCTTGCCAACACTCAAGCCGCATGAAGCACTAGAGGTTAGCCTCAATCCAATCCATGATGTCGCGGCTTTCATACAGCGGTTTGCCGTCTATGAATAGGCAGGGCACCTGCTGCTTGCCGCCCACTTCAATCAAGCGCTTGCGAGCAGCAGCATCGCGCGTGATGTCGAGCTGTTCAATCTTGTCGCCAACGCCCAGCTCCTCGATGAGCATTTGGACCTTGACGCAATACGAACAGCTATCGCGCTTGAAAAGCTCGAGTTTCATTAGAATTTCCCTCCCCTAGTGCCTTACTGGCGATACGTTGCCATGAAATCGGTGAGTTTGCCCATGGCGTCTTTGAGGACTTCGATGCGCGGCAAATACACCACGCGGAAGTGATCAGGTTCATGCCAGTTGAAGCCGCGACCGTGCACGACCAGGATCTTCTTCTCGCGCAACAAGTCGAGCGCCCACTGCTCGTCGTCGGTGATGTTGAACTTGGCGGTGTCAATCTTGGGGAAGATATAGAAGGCCGCTTTGGGCTTGACGGCAGTGATGCCGTCGATGGAGTTGAGCGCGTTGTAGACGTACTCGCGCTGCTCGAAGATGCGCCCGCCGGGCACCACGTAGCCCTTGACACTCTGGTGGCCGCCCAAGGCCGTTTGCACGATGGACTGCGCGGGCACGTTGGAGCACAAGCGCATGTTGGAGAGCATGTTGATGCCCTCTATGTAGCCCTTGGCGCAGCGCTTGTTGCCGCTCAAGATCATCCACCCAACACGATAACCGGCAATCATGTGGGATTTTGACAGGCCCGAGAAGGTCACACAGAAGAGGTCGGGGCACATCGACGCGATGGAAACATGCTCCAAGCCGTCCATGACCAGACGGTCGTAAATCTCATCGGAGAAAATCATGAGCTGGTTCTCTCGCGCGACCTGCACGATCTGCTCCAAAATCTCTACGGGGTACAGAGCGCCGGTAGGGTTGTTGGGATTGATGATGACGATGGCCTTGGTCTTGCAAGTGATCTTGGAGCGGATGTCTTCAATATCGGGATACCAATCGGATTCCTCATCGCAGATGTAGTGCACAGGGCGCCCGCCTGCAAGCGTGGCGCATGCCGTCCACAAGGGGTAGTCCGGCGAGGGGATCAATATCTCGTCCCCGTCATCGAGCAGGGCCTGCATGCAAAGGCTGATGAGCTCGCTTACGCCGTTGCCCGTGTAGACGTCTTCTATGGTCACGTTGGGGATGTTCTTGTTTTGCGCGTACTGCATGATGGCTTTGCGCGCGGAGTACAGGCCCTTGGAGTTAGAGTAGCCCTCGCAATCAGGCAGTTGACGGGCCATGTCATAGACGACCTCGTCCGGGGTGCGGAATCCAAACGGCGCCGGGTTTCCTATGTTGAGCTTGAGGATATGGGTGCCCATCTCCTCCATGCGGTTGGCCTCGTCTACCACCGGACCGCGAACGTCGTACAAAACATTGTCCAGCTTGGACGATTTATCGAAGTACATGCTCTCTCCCAACCACATGGCGTCTTTGGGCAAAGGCGCGCCAGAACGGATAGCTGTGGATTATAGGCGGGCGTGATTTTAGGGCTGGCTTCTCGGGCCAATTTAGGGCAAACGGCCCCTATTTGCGCGCAATAGGAGCTGTGGCCTTATCGTATTGTGTAATAATCGAGAAAGTTACATGCCCAGATACGGAGCTATGAGGCACCAGATGACTGGGATAGCAAGCGCCGGCAAGTAATCCAAGGTCTTAAAGTCCTTGACACCCAAGATCCCAAAACCCGACATCATGATGAGACACCCACCCACGACGGAAAGCTCTGTCATCATCGTTGTGGTAATAAAATCGCCAAGTAATAAGGTCAGAGCATAGATGGCACCCTGCCAGGCAAAGAGCACCGGCGCGGCAAGGGCCATGCCGATGCCGTATGTAGAGCCCAAGACGGCAGAGGTTACAAGGTCGAGCATGGCATTGGTAAAGAGGAAGGTGTTATCGCCATGAAGCGCGCTTTGCACGGGCCCCAAGATGGATAACGTGCCCACACAAAAGAGCAAGCAACCAGTGACAAGGCCCTCTGCAAGACGCCCCTTAGGTGCTGTACCTGCATCGTCCGCGTTTGCGGCGTCGCCTTTTGACGATGCGGCCTCCACGCGATCTGAGAGCCTGAGCGCCGTACCTATGGCGCCACCGGCTGCCAACGAGAATATGAAGAGTACCGGGTAGCTGGAATCGGGCATGCTGCTTATGGCGCTTTGTGCGCCCAACACCAGCGCTGCCAAGCCCATGGCCGCATACAGCGCGTTGTTAAGGCGCTCGCTCATCAGCTTCTTAAGCGTGCCGCCCACCAAGCTTCCCACCAAGATGCATCCGGCGTTGACGATGGTGCCTATCATCTGCGCCCTTCCCTCTTGCGTCTGCAAAGCCGTCTTGGCATAAGAGCGGCTGCTCCCCGATAAAACAAAAGCACCGGCATACGCTGGTGCTTGCTGTTAAAGATGGTGGACCCTGTGGGGCTCGAACCCACGACCTTAGGATTAAAAGTCCTCTGCTCTGCCGGCTGAGCTAAGGGTCCACGCGAAGAGCAATTGTAACACGCGCCGCTATGGCGCCAAAGCACAATTTGGCCACTGCGGCAAAGGGTAGCGCGCATCGCTCGCGCTCTCCCAGCAAGCCGCAAGCCTACTGCCTGCTACTGCGCAGCTGGCAGGGCCATCTCGTCGCGCAGGGCAATGACGGGTGCACCCTTGCCCTGGATGTAATCACCTGTGATGGTCACCTTGCCGATAAGGTTGTCTTTGGGGACCTCGAACATGATGTCGAGCATGAACTTCTCGATGATGGCGCGCAGCGCACGGGCACCCGTCTCTTGCTTCATGGCCTCTTGCGCGATGATCTTGAGCGCGCTTTGGTCGAACTCAAGATCCACATCGTCAAACTTGAGCAGCGCTTGGTACTGCTTGACAAGCGCGTTGTGCGGCTTGGTGAGGATGTCAAAGAGCATCTCCTCGGTAAGAGCCTCCATGACGCTGATGATAGGCAGGCGGCCCAAGAACTCCGGGATCAAGCCGTACTTCTTGAGGTCTTCTACTGTGACCTTCTTCATGATGTCGCGGTCCTCGTCGTGCTTGACCTTAACGCCGCTGTTAAAGCCCACGCCCGTCTGTTTGTTGAGGCGCTTGGTGATGATGTCGTCCAAACCGGGAAACGCTCCACCGCAAATGAAGAGGATGTTGCTCGTATCGATCAAAGCGCTCTGGCTGAAGGGACCCTTCATGCCGCCACCAAGCGGGACCTCGACCTTGGTGCCCTCCAAAAGCTTGAGCAGACCCTGCTGGACGCTCTCGCCGCCAATATCGCGGCCGCCGCTGTTGCCCTCGCCCATGTTTTTCTTGGCGATCTTGTCTATCTCGTCGATATAGACGATACCCAACTCAGCACGCTCAACGTCGCCGTCTGCTGCTGTAATGAGCTTGGTGATGATGCTCTCTATGTCGTCGCCCACATAGCCGGCCTGCGTGAGGCTCGTGGCGTCTGCGATGGCCAGCGGCACATCCAAGACCTTGGCCAGGGTCTTGATCAAGTAGGTCTTGCCCGTGCCCGTGGGGCCGAGCATGAGGATGTTGGACTTCTCTATCTCTACGTCTGCATCTTTGCCGGCCGTAGCGCGTTTGTAGTGGTTGTACGTGCTCACCGAGACAATCTTTTTGGCTTGGTCTTGACCGACAACGTACTCGTCAAGCTTTGCCTTGAGCTCATGCGGCAGCGGGACCGGGGCCATGAGCGGCTCGTTTGGGTCGCGCTCGGGGCGCTCTTGGGCAGGATTGCCAAAGATGCTGCCCAGCGAGACACCACCATTGCCACCGCCGCCAAAGATGCCCACATTGCCCCAAGGCGTGGCAAAGAACCCACCGTGCGGATGCTTGCCATCGTCGTCTTTGTCATCGTCATCGGAATTGCCGTCATCATCGACGGCCTCTCCGTCCACGACCTCTATTTCGCCGCCTTGAGCATCATTGCGCGCGTCTTTAGGCTCTGCATCCGCATCTGCGTCGTTTGCTGCGCTTCCCTCTTTGGCCGCATCGTCCTTGGAGGCGTCGTCTTTGTGTTGCGCTGCGCCTGCGCCCGGCATGCCAAAGCCGCCCATCATGCTCTCCACCAGCGAAGGGTCAATGTTGGAGAACATGTCGTTCATGCGCTCCATCTCTTTGTCCAGGCAATCTGGGCAAATGGTAAGGTCTGGCGGGAAGTGCACCATAGTGCTTGGGTCTGTCGACACCTTGC